>NZ_VRUV01000414.1:0-4105 GCF_008039455.1 Methylobacterium sp. WL116 | reverse complement strand
CGTGCGGGCGCAGCCGCTGGTTCCGATCCGCAGGTCGCGCGAGCGCCGCGTCGCCCGCAACCGGATCGCCTTCCGCAAGGCCTCGACCATCACCGTTCCCACCGAAAATCCCGTGGACATCGCCATAGCCAAGCTTGACCGCAAGCGACATTCTTGAAGGCGGATTTCCCTGCCCTAGCGCGGCCGGGATCGGCGTGGCCGACGACGCATCGCCGCCTGCCACACGCTGATGCCGCGTCAGTTCTGCGGCTTGTACTTGCTGTACTTGAAGTCCGGCGCGGCCCCGAGCTGCTCCTTGCTCATGTCGAGCGTGGCGGCGTAGCGCTCGCCGCCCGGGGACAGGATCAGCGCGGCCGGCTGCACCGCGACGTAGCGCGTGCCGACGCCGAGGAACCCGCCGATGTCGAGCACCACGGCCGTCAGGGTGCGCCCGTCCTCCATCACGAGGTCGACCACCGTGCCGAGCGCGTTGCCGGCATTGTCCGAGACCTTGATCCCGATTACGTCGGTGGTGAGGAAGCCGGCGGGGCTGAGCTTGTTGCGGCCCTCGGCATCCGCCTTCGATCCGGCGCGCTTGATCCCGACATCGGACGGGCTGCCGCCTGCGCTGGTGCCCGGGCCGGTGCCCTGCACCACCATGCCGTCGCTCTGCGCCGGCTTGTCCTCCGGGCCGACGCCGGCGAGCGCCGGGAACACGAGCGCGAGCATCACGGGTGCGGCGAGTGCGCGGCGCAGGATCCGGGTCAAGCGATCTTCCTTCCGGTGAGGGCCGTGCGGCGGCCGTTGACCCCAAGGAACCGGATCCGTCACGCCGGGTTCCGGGCGGGCGTTGCGGCGGATCGCGCGGGCCCGCCGGCCATGACGAATCCGCGCGCCCTGTCTCGGGATCGTGGGCGACCTGCGGTCGCGCCGGTTTGCGGCGCGGGGCCGGACGTCTTAAGTCGCAGGTGCTCCCCGATACCCGCACCGCGGGTGCCTCGCACGCGGTGTGTCATGGCGACCGTCCTCGATCTCCTGAAGAACGATCCGCGGCCACCGCTTCCGGCCCGCATCCGCCACCCGGAGAAGGCGCACCGGCCGGACCAGCCGGTGCAGCTGCGCAAGCCCGACTGGATCCGCGTGAAGGCGCCGGGCTCCCCGGCCTGGGCCGAGACCCGGGCGATCGTGCGCGAGCACGGCCTCGTCACGGTCTGCGAGGAGGCCGGGTGCCCCAACATCGGCGAGTGCTGGGAGAAGCGCCACGCCACCTTCATGATCATGGGCGACACCTGCACGCGGGCCTGCGCCTTCTGCAACGTGCGCACCGGCCTGCCCAACGCCCTGGATCAGCACGAGCCCGACAAGATCGCGGACTCGGTGGCCAAGCTCGGCCTGCACCACGTCGTCGTCACCTCCGTGGACCGCGACGACCTCGCCGACGGCGGTGCCGAGCATTTCGCCCGCACCATCGCGGCGATCCGGCGGCTCAGCCCCGGCACCACCATCGAGATCCTGACGCCGGACTTCTTGCGCAAGGACGGCGCGCTCGAGGCGGTCGTGGCCGCCAAGCCCGACGTGTTCAACCACAACCTCGAAACGGTACCCGGCAACTACCTCACGGTCCGCCCCGGCGCCCGCTACTTCCACTCGGTGCGCCTGCTGCAGCGGGTCAAGGAGCTCGACCCCACGATCTTCACCAAGTCCGGCATCATGGTCGGCCTCGGCGAGGAGCGGAACGAGGTCGTGCAGCTGATGGACGACCTGCGCTCGGCCGACGTCGACTTCCTCACCATCGGCCAGTACCTGCAGCCGACCAAGAAGCACCACGAGGTCGTCCGCTTCGTGCCGCCGGACGAGTTCAAGGCGTTCGAGACCACCGCCTACGCCAAGGGCTTCCTGCTGGTCTCGGCGACGCCGCTGACCCGCTCGTCGCACCACGCCGGCGAGGATTTCTCGCGGCTCCAGGCCGCCCGCAACGCGCGGCTCGCCCCCGACACCCTCTCAGCCTGAGTCGTCATGCCATCCTTCCGGATCACCCGCTGGGTGCGTCACTCGCCCCAGCAGATGTACGACCTCGTCGCCGACGTGGAGCACTATCCCGAGTTCCTGCCGCTGTGCGAATCGCTGCGCGTGCTGCGCCGCCAGCCCGGCACCGGGGAGGGGACCGAGGTGCTCGTGGCCGAGATGGGCGTCGGCTACAAGGCGATCCGCGAGCGCTTCACCACCCGGGTCGGCCTCGACCGCCCGAACCTCAAGATCACGGCCGAGTACATCGACGGCCCGTTCCGGTATCTCGAGAACCGCTGGGCGTTCAAGCTCGGCCGCGACGGCGGCTGCGACGTCGACTTCTTCATCACCTACGAGTTCAAGAGCTTCGCCCTCGGCCTGCTGATGGGCAAGATGTTCGACCGCGCCTTCCGCAAGTTCACCGACGCGTTCGAGAGCCGGGCGGACCGGGTCTACGGTAGGGCCTGAGGCCGGCCGCGCCGGCGGCATCCGGTTGGGCATACCCGAGAGAAGGCCTGCTCGGCCGTCGGGCTGCGGAGTGGGGCGCGACCGCAGACGAAGAGGACGCGCTGGATCGTGCGCCTCACCGCGGATGCTCCGGGCGGAAGCCGAGGCCGACGATCCGGGCCGGGATGCGCTGAAGCCACGGCAGGCGGTCGAGCAGCCGGAGCGCGAGCGGCGGGCTGAGGCGCGCGTCCCCGTGGTCGAGCACCGGGGCGATGATCCGATCCTGGATCAGGCGCTGGACCCGTTGCGTCAGCCGCGTCGGAAGGCTTCGGCGGGCCTGGACCCGCGCGAGGTCGGCCTCGGCGAGGCGTCCGGCCCGCAACGGCCCGGCGAGCAGGTTGGCGGCGGCGACCGCATCCTGGATCGCGATGTTGATGCCGACGCCGCCGACCGGCGACATCGCATGCGCCGCGTCGCCGATGCAGAGCAGCCCCGGACGGTGCCAGCGCTCCAGCCGGTCCACGGTCACCGTCAGCGTCCTCACCGCGTCGAAGGTCCCGATCTCGCCGGTGCGGTCGGCCAGGAACGGCGCGAGGTCGGCGATGCCGGCGCGGAACGCCACGAGTCCGCGCGTGCGGATCGCCTCGTCGCCGCCCTTCGGCACGATTGCGGCGCATTGCCAGTAATCGCCGCGATCGATCGTGATCAGGATGCGGCCCGCCCCGAAGCGACCGGCCGCGGCCTCCGGGTCTCCGGGGCGGCGCGACAGGCGGAACCACAGCACGTCGATCGGGGCCGCGAAGTCGCGCGGCACGAAGCCGGCCCGACGTCGCATCGCGGAATGCCGGCCGTCGGCGCATAGGACGAGGTCGGCGGCGATCGCGATCGCACCGTCGGGGCCGGCGGCACGAACCCCGGCGATCCGGCCATCCGTCTCGATCAGCGACTGCCCCTCGGTCGCCATCAGCAGCCGGAAGCCGGGCAGCTTCCTCGCCTCGCGGCCGAGGAAGTCGAGGAAATCCCATTGCGGCATCAGCGCGATGAAGCGGTTCCGCGTCGCGAGCCGGCGGAAATCGGCGACGCGGAACGTCCGGCCGCCCATCACCGCCGATAACGTCTCGACCCGGCGCTGCGGCAGGGCGCGGAAGGCGTCGCCGAGGCCGAGATCGTCCATCACGGCCAGGGTCGAGGGATGGATGGTGTCGCCGCGGAAATCGCGCAGGAAGTTGCTGTGCTTCTCCAGCACCACGACCGAGACGCCCGCGCGGGCGAACAGCAGACCCGCCATCATCCCCGCCGGTCCACCGCCGACGATGCAGATTTGTGCCGACAGGCTGTCCATGGAACCGCGCCTCCGGTTCGGCGGCGTTCGCCGCAGGACCGCTCCGATCAGGAGACACGAGCGCCCCGATCAGGAAACGAGCGCCGCCTCCAACAGGTCCAACGCATCGACGACGGCGCGACGTCGGATCTCGGCACGGCCGAGATCGCCGTAGCGCCGCTCCAGGTGGCGGACGCCGCCGCCGGTCGCCAGGCCGAAATGCACGAGGCCGGCACCCGGATCGCGACGGCCGAATCCTGCACCGGAGGGCTCGTCGCCGGGTTGCTGACGGCGGTGCCCGGCTCGTCGGCGGTGGTCGAGCGCGGCTTCGTCACCTACTCGAACGAGGCC
>NZ_VRUV01000413.1:0-4131 GCF_008039455.1 Methylobacterium sp. WL116 | reverse complement strand
CCAGGCCCCGCACCTCCGCGACGAAGGCGTCGCCCGCCCGGCGGATCTCGCCGAGCGTGCCGACGTCGAGCAGCAGGCGGGTGTCCGGGTCGGTCCAGTCCACCAGCCAGGTCTCGATCCCGGCGCCGTCGTAGAGGCCGCCGGCGATGTCGGCCTCGGTCAGCCCGAGGCTCGCGAGCGCGCCGGAGACGGCGAAGCCGAGCTCGGCCGCGGCTTCGGCCGCTTCCAGCCCGGTGCGGGCGGCGTAGGTCAGGCCCGCCACGGCGAGGTCGCGGTCGTGGTCGGTGAAGCCGAGGGCGACGCCGTCGCGGCGGCGCAGGGCCCAGCATCGGCAGAGGGTGGTGACCCCGCCGGCGCGGTGGGCGGCGAAGGCGGGCGGCAGGTCGCGCATGGTTCCGAACTCCCTACGGCACGATCTCGACGAGCGGCACCTTCGGGATCTCGCCCGCGGCGAAGGCTTCGAGGTTGACGACGAGGTCGTCGGTGTCGAACCGGACCGGCACGTCGAAGGCGAAGCCTGCGGTGATCACGGCGCCGGCCGCCGGCACCGAGCCGGCGCCGAACACGACCAGCCCGGTCGCGGGATCGCAGGCGAAGCCCGCGGCCGCCACCTCGATCCCGGCGACCGCCACCCGCACGCTCCCCGCGACCGGCTTGGCGATCGTCCGCCGGTAGGGCGTCGGCCCGGCACCGTAGGTCTTCGCCAGAGGGAAGGCGGCGGTCGCGCCGTCGCCGATGCCGAGGCGCTGGTCGGTCGGCGTTGGCACCCGGCCCGGCGGCCCGGAGCGGAAATCGGCCCGGTCGCGGTAGCGGAAGCCGTAGAGCCGCCCGCGCCGCTCCTCGAAGAAGCCCAGAACCGCATGGAGCGTGTCGAGCGAGCGGATGCCGAAGCCGGCATCGTAGCGCCGGCGCGAATCGGCCCAGCGGCTGTTGCGGTGCTCCCGCCCCGAGGCCAGCGTGACGATCTCGGTCAGCCGGCTCGGGCCGCCGCTGCCGCGCAGCGCCACGTCGAGGGGAAAGGACACCTCGTGGAAATCGTCCGGCATCGGTCCTCCTCCGATCATAGCGCCCGCTGGCCGCGCGCCACGGCGCGGGCGAGGCTCGCGGTCACCTGCGCCTCGGACTTGCGGAACGAGGTTGCGTCCGGCGTGGCGATGTTGACGGTGACCGCGACGGGCCGGCCGCCCGATCCGGCGCCGACCCCGAGGCGGCCGTCGGGGCCGCGGCGCAGCGGCAGGATCGCCTCGGGGCCGGCCTCTCCCATCAGGCCGGTGCCGCCGCTCATCGGGAAGTAGGTCGGCGCCGCGACGACCCCGCCGCCGGCGAAGGCCCGCACCCGGCCGGCGCGATGCCCGATCTCGGCTGCCGGCTGGCCGGCCTCACCCTCACGCACCCCGATCCCGACCGGATCGCCGCCCTGTACCGGACGCTTCGGCTCGCGGACGCGCCGGCGGTCCGGGCCGGGGCGTTCGGCTACCGCGCCGAGATCGCGACGCCCCACGGCCTGCGCGTGCTATCCTGACGGGCAGCGCGATCGGCGCGTCGTTCCGGCCCCCTGCAGGAGATTGTCCCATGGCCCTCGTCTGCCCGGTGATCCTCGGCTCCGTCCGCTCGGACCGGCAGGGTCTTCGCGTCGCGCGATTCCTGATCGCCGAGCTGGTGCGGCGCGGCTGGGAGGCGCCGCTGGTCGACCCCGCCGAGCTGCAGCTGCCGCTGCTCGACCGGATGTACAAGGAGCACCCGAAGGACGAGGCGCCGCCGAAGCTCGAGGCGCTGGCGGCGCTCTACCGCCGGGCCGACGCGTTCGCCGTGGTCTCGGCCGAGTACAACCATTCGGTGCCGCCGGCCCTGTCGAACACCCTCGACCACTTCCTGGAGGAGTATTACTGGCGGCCCTCGGCGATCTGCTGCTACTCGGCCGGGCAGTACGGCGGCGTGCGCGCGGCGATGCAGCTTCGGGCGATGCTGGCCGAGCTCGGCATGCCGAGCATCCCCTCGCTGCTGCCGGTGCCGCGGGTCGGCAAGGTGCTGGACGAGGCGGGCACGGCCGCCGAGCCGTGGCTGACCAAGGCCGCCGGCAAGTTCCTCGACGAGCTGGCCTGGTACGCCGAGGCGCTGAAGGCCCAGCGGCAGAAGGGCACGCCGTACTGAGCGCCGAGTGGCACCGCGATTGCCACGCGCCGGGGACCGCGGGTCGCAGGACGGGCGTGGCATCAACGAGAGCTGGGCATGAACGAGAGCGTGGAACGGGTCCGGGACGCCCTGGCCGAGCTGATCAAGGCGGCGCTGATCTCCGACGACCGGACGAGCCTTGCCTGCCGCGACGCGGCGCGGGAGAAGCTCGCGGCGCTGGCGGCCGACCCGCCGGAGGCGGCATCGCTGCGCATCGACGGCGCCTGGACCCTGGCGATCAAGGCGGCCGAGGCGCCGGAGCTCCAGCCGGCCGAAGGCCAGGTGAACCTGACCCTGCCTCGGGCCGCGCCGTTCGCCCTCGAGGACCTGATCGCGCCGGGCTTCGACGTGGACGCCGCCGTCGAGACGATCCGCAAGTCGGCCTCCACCGGCTAGAGCATCGTCCGTGATCCAGGGATCGCGGACGATGCTCTGTCCTGTCGTGAGGCCGTATTGTCTTCACGCGGGCCGGGATCCGCCCCGCTTGAAAATGCTCACCGAGCGGAGACCGGCGACCGACGCCTGTCGAGGGCCGGCGGCGCCGATGTTGCTCCGGATCGGGCGCAGCACCATGTTGGGGAACAGACGCGCGGTCCTCGATCGCGATCCCCGAACAGAACCGTCGCCGCGCGCGGCGCGAGCGAGCTGAACAGCCTTTGGCCAAACGCATCAACACCCAGGCGGGGGAGCCGTCCCTCCCCTCGCGCGAGCAGATCGTCGCCTTCATCGCGCAGGCGACCGACACGGTCGGCAAGCGCGAGATCGCGCAGGCCTTCGGCATCAAGGGCGCCGACAAGATCGGCTTGAAGCGCATCCTCAAGGAGATCGAGGAGGACGGCGACATCGCCCGCGGGCGCGGCGGCCTGTCGAAGGCCGGGCGCCTGCCGCCGGTGGTGCTGGCCGACATCCGCTCGCGCGACCGCAACGGCGACTTCCTGGCGTTTCCCGCCGAGTGGGATGCCGGCAAGGGCGATGGGACGGGCAACGGGACGGGCAAGCCGCCGACCATCGTGCTCCACGCGCCGCGCGGCGGCCGCAAGCCGCGGGGCCTGACCGCCGGCATCGGCGACCGCGCCCTGCTCAGGGTCGAGCCCGACGGCGCCGACGGGCGCTACACCGGCCGCGTCGTCAAGGTGATCGGAAAGAACAAGGCCGAGATCATCGGCGTGTTCCGCGAGGGCGCCCAAGGTGGCCGCATCGTGCCGGTGGAGAAGCGCTCGCAGGGCCGCGAGATCCTGATCCCGCCCGGCGAGGAGGGCGAGGCCCGCGAGGGCGACCTCGTCAGCGTCACGCTGGAGCGCGAGACCCGCTTCGGGCTGCCGCGCGGCCGGGTGCGCGAGCGCCTCGGCTCGCTCGGTTCCGAAAAGGCGGTGAGCCTGATCGCGCTGCACCTCCACCACATCCCGCACGTGTTCGCGGAGGCGACGCTGGCCGAGGCCGACGCGGCCAAGCCCGCCACGATGAAGGGCCGCGAGGATTGGCGCGACCGCCCGCTGCTGACCATCGATCCGCCCGACGCCAAGGACCACGACGACGCGGTGATGGCGCAAGCCGACGACGACGCCGGCAACCCCGGCGGCTTCGTCGTCACCGTGGCGATCGCCGACGTCGCGGCCTACGTCCGCCCCGGCTCGGCCCTCGACCGCGAGGCGCTGGAGCGCGGCAACTCGGTCTACTTCCCCGACCGGGTCGTGCCGATGCTGCCCGAGCGTATCTCCAACGACCTGTGCTCGCTCCGCGAGGGCGAGGACCGCCCGGCGCTGGCGGTGCGGATGGTGGTCGCCGCCGACGGGACGAAGCGCAAGCACACGTTCCACCGGGTGATGATGCGCTCGCGCGCCAAGCTCTCCTACGCCCAGGCGCAGGCCGCCATCGACGGGCACGGCGACGACGCCGCGAATGCGCTGCTCGACACGGCGCTCCGCCCGCTCTGGGCCGCCTACGCGGCGCTCCGCGAGG
>NZ_VRUV01000412.1:0-4152 GCF_008039455.1 Methylobacterium sp. WL116 | reverse complement strand
CCCGGCGGAGGCGGCCTCGTCAACCTGCCGGCGGCCGGGATCGTGCTCGCGCTGACGGCGCTCCTGATGCGCGGCAGCCGCGAGGCCTCGCTCGTCAACACCGCGATGGTGGCGCTGAAGGTCGCGATCATCCTTGCCTTCGTCGGCGTCGGGGCGGCGCACCTGAAGCCGGAGTTGTGGCACCCGTTCATCCCGGAGAACACCGGCACCTTCGGGGAATTCGGCTGGAGCGGCATCCTGCGCGGCGCCGGCGTGGTGTTCTTCGCCTTCATCGGCTTCGAGACGGTCTCGACCGCCGCCGGCGAGACCCGCGACCCGCAGCGCGACGCGCCGATCGGCCTCCTCGGGTCCCTGGCGGTGAGCACGGTGCTCTACGTCGCGGTCGCCGCGGTGCTCACCGGGCTCGTGCCCTACCGGGCGCTGAACGTCGCCGACCCGATCGCCAAGGCGATCGACGCGATCGGGCTCGGCGGCTTCGCCGTCGCGATCAAGCTCGGCGCGCTGATCGGGCTGACGACCTCGACGCTGACCGCGCTCTACGGCCAGGCGCGGGTCTTCTACGCCATGGCCCGCGACGGCCTGCTGCCGCGGCTGTTCGCGCGGGTGAGCCCGACGACGCGCACGCCCATGCTGAGCCAGGCGACGATCGGCCTGATGACCGCGCTCGTGGCCGGCCTCGTGCCGATCGAGGAACTCGGCGAGCTGGTTAGCATCGGCACGCTCTTCGCCTTCGTGCTGGTCTGCACCGCCGTGCTGATCCTGCGCCGGACCGAGCCGGAGCGGCCGCGCCCGTTCCGGGTCCCGGCGGTCGGGCTGGTGGCGAGCCTCGGGATCCTGTCCTGCCTGCTGCTGATGGCGGGCCTGCCGGGCCAGACCTGGATCCGCCTCGCGGTCTGGCTGACGCTCGGCCTCGCCCTGTACGTGGGCTACGGACGCAGGAACGCCCGCCGGGTGAGGGCGGGCGCGTCGCGGGCTTAGAGCTGGAACCCAGCCTCATGGGGCCTGACCCATGAGGCTGGGTACGGACGCTCAGAACGAGCGGCGGTGCGGGGTCTGGGCGCCGCCGTAGCGGCGGCGGAGATAAGAGACGACCTTCGGCAGCAGGAAGGCGAGCAGGATCTTTCGCATGGGGTCGGCGAACCTTCTTCACGAGCGTGTGAAGATGCAATGCGCCGGCCCCGTTCGCGTTCCGGTCAGAGCTCCAGCGTCAACGTCACGGGCGCGTGGTCGGACGGGCGCGCCCAGCCGCGGGCCTCGCGCGCGACCTCGACCTTGCGCACGGTGCCGGCGAGGTCGGGCGAGACCCAGGCATGGTCGAGGCGGCGGCCCTTGTCGGCCGCCGACCAGTCGGGCGAGCGGTAGCTCCACCAGGTGAAGATCTTCTCCGGCGGCGGCGTCAGCAGGCGCGCGGTGTCGACCCAGCCGGCCTCGTTGCGCAAGCGTTCCAGCGCCTCGGTCTCGACGGGGGTGTGGCTCACCACGTCGAGCAGCTGCTTGTGCGACCAGACGTCGTGCTCCAGCGGCGCGACGTTGAGGTCGCCGACGAGGATCGCGGGGCCCTTCACGCGCCGCCCGCCCCAGGCGCGCAGGTCGCGCAGGAAGTCGAGCTTGTGCGCGAATTTCGGGTTGAGCGCGGTGTCGGGCACGTCGCCGCCGGCCGGCACGTAGAAATCGTGCAGCGCGATGCCCGCCGCGGCGCCGGCCTCGGGGCCGAGCACCGCCGAGATGTGGCGCGCGTCCTGGCGCTCGCAGAAGCTCATCACCGCGCGGGTGACGAGCGGAAACCGCGACAGGATCGCGACGCCGTTGTAGCCCTTCTGCCCGGCGAAGACGACGTTCTCGTAGCCCGAGCCGCGCAAGGCCTTCAGCGGGAAGGCGTCGTCCGGGCACTTGGTCTCCTGCAGGCACAGCACGTCGGGCTTCGCCTCGGCGAGGAAGCGCAGCACGAGATCGATGCGCAGGCGCACCGAGTTGATGTTCCAGGACGTGACGGTGAGGCGCAACGGAAACGCTCGCGGTTGTCGGGGGGAGGCCGGTGGATAGCGCGATTCGCCGGCGCGATCGACGCTGCGACCGGGCGGCCTGCGGAAATGGCGTGCTCCGCCCCGGACGACGGGGTATGTCCGCGCAAAGACCATCGGTCGGCCCCGCTCGACGACACGCCAGAGACATAGCCCCTTGCCGCGCATCCGCTCCGTCCTGTTCAACGCCTACTGGGCCGCCTGGACGGCCTTGTTCCTGGCACCGCTCGCGGTGCTGGCCGCCTCCGGCTCACCGGTCCGGCCGATCCGCGCGGCGACGCGCCTGTGGGCGCGGGGCATCCTGTTCGGGCTCCGCACGATCTGCGGCCTGCGCTACGTCGAGGAGGGGCGCGAGCGCATCCCGGCCGAGCCCTGCCTGATCGTCGCCAACCATCAGTCGGCCTGGGAGACGCTGGCCTTCCTCATCTTGGTGCCCGACGTGGCGATCATCGCCAAGCGCGAGCTCGTCGCGATCCCCGTGGTCGGCTGGTTCCTGCGGCGCTCGCCGATGATCATCATCGACCGGGCCAACGGCACCCAGGCCCTGCGCACGATGATCGACGAGAGCCGCGCCGCGGTAGCCGACGGGCGCTCGGTGCTGATCTTCCCCGAGGGCACCCGCGGCACCATCGACGAGAAGCTGCACTTCAAGCGCGGCGTCGAGCTGCTGTACGGGCGTCTCGGCCTGCCGGTGCTGCCGGTGGCGGTCAATTCCGGGCTGTACTGGCCGACCGGGTCGTCGACGCGCGCCGGCACCGTGACGGTGAGCTACCTCGCCACCCTGGCGCCGGGCCTGCCGGCCGCCGAGTTCATGCGCGGCACCGAAGGCGCGATCGACAGCGAGCTCGACCGCTGGCGCCCGCAGGCGGCGTGAGGGCCCTCAATCGACCGCGCCGTAATAGGTGAAGTGCTTCCGCACCGGCTCGATCACGTCCCAGGTGCCGGAGAAGCCCTTCGGCGTGACGAAGGCGTCGCCCGCGCGATAGGTCTTCGAACGGCCCTCGGCGTCGGTGACGGTCACCACGCCTTCGAGCAGGTGGATGAACTCGTCCCGGCCGAAATCGATGCGGAACTTGCCCGGCCGGCAGGTCCAGATCCCGGCGGCGAACAGCTTGTCGGGGCTCTCGTAGACGTAGGTCGCGGTCTGCTCGGGGCGGCCCGAGAGGATGCAGGAGCGCTCGGGCCAGTACGTCGCGCTCGGCGGCTGGACGGCCGGGAAGTCGACGTTCGTCATCGTCGGCCCATCCAGCACCGGCGGCGGCGGGCCGGCCGGGCGGCGAAGGCCCGGCACCACCGCGAGGAACGCGGCGACGGGACCTGCGAAGGTGTGGAGCAGCCTGGCGATTTCCATGTCGAACCCTTCCTCGAATCGATCGAGGGGCACGATCGGGCGGCGCGCCTTGACGGCGGGTTCACCGGCGCGCCAGGCCACGCCGATCGGCGCGCTTCGGGACGTCCTTCCCCGGATCGATGCGGAAAGCGTTAAGGAAGCCTCACCATGGCGGCCTTTCGCGGACCTCAGGGGGTCTGGGACTGCTTGATCCGCTCCTGCATCGCCTTGTCCTCGGGGCGCCCGTAATTGATGAAGAACAGGTTGCCGTCGACGGCCTTGCCCTTCTGCAGGTTCGAGAGCTGCACGGTGGTGAGGTAGCCCTGCGGATCGGTGATCCGCCACTGGCCGAGCACCTTCATGTCGGCATCGAAGTACAGCTGGATCTTCGAGGTCCCGCCGAGCGTGGCGCGGTCCTCCAGGCTGATGCGGACGCCGCCCGGGTCGTTCGAGACGTCGGTGACGGTGAGGTCGCGGGCGAGGTCGATCTTCTCGCGGACCAGGAATTTCAGCGGGGTCTGCGCGATGAAGTACAGGTCCTGGGTCGCGAGCTTGCGGTCGCGCACCGCCACCGAGGTGCCGTCGGCCACCACCTCCAGCGGCGAGGGCGCGTCGTAGTCGAAACGCAGGCGCCCGGGCTTGGCGATGGTGAGCTTGCCGCCGATCTTCCGCCCGTCCGCGGCGATCTGGATGAACGAGCCGGTGAGCGTGCTCATGCCGTTGAAGTAGGCGTTGGCCTGGGCCAGCACGGTGGCGGCGTCCGGCGCCTCGTCGGAGGCGGCGGCTGGGGCGGGGGTCGGC
>NZ_VRUV01000411.1:0-4161 GCF_008039455.1 Methylobacterium sp. WL116 | reverse complement strand
GGCCACGCTCGCGGCCGGCGCCTGACGCGGCGCGAGGCCCTGGATCACGCCCCTCGCGGCGCCCTCCAACCGCTGGTACAGGGGCGTTCCTGCAGCCACGCCGCCGGACGGCGGGAGGACATCCGTGACGTCTTGGGTCCATGTCGACACCGGTCTCGTGCCCGGCGAGAAGACCACCCTGCGTCTGATGCGGCAGGGCGACGCCTTCGCGATCACGGTCGGCAACCAGGACCTGATGCGCGACCGGCACTGCGAATCCGAGCGGGCGCTGGCGACCCTCGTCGCGGCG
This sequence comes from Methylobacterium sp. WL116, assembly GCF_008039455.1. Taxonomy (NCBI): domain Bacteria; kingdom Pseudomonadati; phylum Pseudomonadota; class Alphaproteobacteria; order Hyphomicrobiales; family Methylobacteriaceae; genus Methylobacterium; species Methylobacterium sp. WL116. The sequence goes on along the minus strand of NZ_VRUV01000411.1, from coordinate 3,872 downwards.
CGGCTTCGGGACCGGCCGAAGGCGCGCGTGCTGATCGGCGGCCTCGGCATGGGCTTCACCCTGCGCGCGGCGCTCGGCGCCTTCGGGCCGGAGGCGGAGATCGTCGTCGCAGAGCTCGTGCCCGCGGTGGTGGCGTGGGCGCGCGGGCCCCTGGCGCACCTGTTCGACGGCAGCCTCGACGATCCCCGGCTGGCCCTGCACGAGGCGGACGTGAACCGCCTGATCCAGTCCGGCCCGGCGGCGTTCGACGCGATCCTGCTCGACGTCGACAACGGCCCCGAGGGCATGGTCCGGGGCGAGAACAACCGCCTGTACGACGGCTGGGGCCTGAAGCGCGCCCATTACGCCCTGCGCCCGGGCGGCATCCTCGGCGTCTGGTCCGGCCGGCCGGACCGCAAGTTCAAGGCGCGGCTCGCCCGCTCGGGCTTCTCCGTCGAGGAGGTCCGGGTGCGCTCGCGTGCCAGCGGGGAGGGCCCGCGGAACGTCCTGTGGCTCGCCACCCGGACGGGGCCGGCGGCGGTGCCCCCCGTCCGCGCCGATGCCGTCCCGACCCCGGCCGCCTAGAGGATCCGATCCGCGCGAAAACGGGGCCGTCAGGCCCGGAACGACAGCACGGCCCGGGTGCCGATGCGGTCGGGCACGTAGCACAGGCCCGAGCGCAGGTTCGTCGCCATCGCCCGGATGATGCGCGAGCCGAGGCCCGTGCCGCGCGGCCGTCCCTCGCCCGTCCAGCCGATCCCGTCATCCTCGACGGCGAGCTCGAGGGTGTCCTCGGCCCGGCGCCGGAGCTCGACCCGGATCTCGCCGGCGGCATTCACCGGGTAGGCGTACTTGTAGGCGTTGGTCACCAGCTCGGTCACAACCACCCCGACGGAGACCGCCTTGTCGGTGGCCAGCCGCACCGGGTCGGCGCTCAGCCGGATGGCGTGATCGCGCCCCGAGGCCCGCATCGCCGCCTGCAGCTCCTCGACGAGGCTGGCGAGATAGGCGTCGAGCTCGACCGCCTCGACGTCGTCGGAGGTGTAGAGACGGCGGTGGATGCCGGCGATGGCCGAGATCCGCGCCTGCATCTCCTCGAGCGCCGCCTTCGCGGCCGGGTCCGAGACGGCGCTGGTCTGCATGTGCGTCAGCGCCGCCACCAGGGCGAGGGAGTTGGCGACCCGGTGGTTGACCTCGCGCAGCAGCATCACGGCGTGGTCGCGCGCCGCGCGGACCTCCGCCTCGGCGCGTTCCTTGTCGCGGCGCAAGGCCTCCTGGCGCAGGGCGGTGTCGACGGCGCCGCCGAGCAGCTCGCGGAACTGGCCCTGCACGTCCTTCCAGACGTAGTCGACCGCGCCGGCCTTCAGCGCGGCGACGGCGACCCGGCTGTCCTCGGAGCCGGTGACGTAGACCACCGGCGGCGCGTCGGGCAGGGCGCGGATCGCCGGAAGCACGTCGAGCCCGGTCTGCCCGGGCATGTGGTGGTCGAGGGCGACGACGTCGATCCCGCCCCGCGCCAGCCGCTCCAGCCCGGCATCGCCGCTGGCGGCGAGCTCGACCACGTAGCCGCGCGCGCCGAGCGCGCGCTGGACCAGGCGCGCGAGCCCGGGGTCGTCGTCGATGTAGAGGATGCGGGCCGTGCCGGCCGGGTCGGCCGCGGCGGGGGGAGGGCCGGTCATGGATTCTCGGGCACCTGGATCACCGAGAAGAACAGGCCGAGCTGGCGGATGGCGTTCGCGAAGCCTTCGTAGTTGACCGGCTTGGTGATGTAGACGTTGGCGCCGAGATCGTAGCAGCGCTGCACCTCGCGGCTGTCGTCGGTGGTGGTTAGGACCACGACCGGCGAGCGCTTGGTGTGCGGGTTGGCCTTCACCTTCTCCAGGATGTCGATCCCGGTCATGTCCGGCAGGTTGAGGTCGAGCAGGATCAGCAGGTGGCGTCGGGCGCTGGCCTCGCCCGAGCCGTCCGGCCCGAGCAGGAAGGCCAGGGCCGAGGTGCCGTCGCGGAAGGGGATGATCTCGTTGTTCACGCCGGCGCGGCGGATGTTCCGCTCGATCAGCCGGGCGTGGCCGTCGTCGTCCTCGATCATCACGATGCTGACGGCGTTCATGGCGGCCTCCAGGGTCATTCCGCGGCCAGCGTCGTCGGGGCGCCGTGTGCCTCACGACCTGTAGCGGCCTCGCGCGGCAGCGTCACCTCGAAGGTGGTGCCCGCGCCCAGCGCCGAGGCGAGGTCGATGCGTCCGCCGAGCGACCGCACCAGCGCCTTGACGTGCGCGAGCCCGATCCCCTCGCCCGGCCGGTCCTGGACCCCGGAGCGGCGGAACAGCTCGAACACGCGGGCGTGGTCGCGCGGGGCGATGCCGCGGCCGTTGTCGGCGACGGCGATGCGCACGCGGTTGCCGCCCACCGACCGTGCGGTGATCGTGATCCGCCCGGGCCGGGCCGGGTCGAGGTACTTCACAGCGTTGTCGATCAGGTTGCCGAGGACCTGCTCGACCGCCAGCCGGTCCGCGACGATGGTCGGCAGGTCTGGGGCGACCTCCACCGTCGCGCCGGCGGTCTCGATCTGGTGGCGCTGCGCGTCGACCAGCGACCGCAGGAGGCGCGTCAGGTCGAGGGATTCGGGCGCGAAGCTGCGCCGCCCCTCGCGCGAGAGCTTCAGGATGGCGGCGATCAGCCCCTCCATCCGGGTCACGGCGGCCCGGATGAAGCCCAGCGCCTCGCCGAGATCGGCGTCGATCCGCTCGGCCTCCGGGTGGTCCCCCAGCGCCCGGCGGATCTCGGGGCGGGCCTCCTCCAGCTCGGAGGTGAAGCCCATGACGTTGACCAGCGGCGAGCGCAGGTCGTGGCTGACGATGTAGGCGTAGCGCTGGAGCTCCTCGTTCGATTCCCGCAGCTCGCCTTCGGCCTCGCGCTGCTCGGTGATGTCGGTGTGCACGCCGACCCACTCGGTGATCGCGCCGCGGTCGTCGAGGACCGGCACGGCGCGGATCGCGAAGTGACGCCAGTTGCCGTCGCGGGCGCGGACCCGGTGCTCGTGCACGAAGGGCCGGCGCGCGGCCACCGTCGCGTTCCAGGCCGCGATGCTCGGCTGCACGTCGTCGGGGTGCACGGCGCTCGCCCAGCCGAAGCCGGCATAGGCCTCGGGCGCCTGGCCCGTCAGCGCCGCCCAGCCGGGCTGCTCGCCGACCATCCGGCCGGCGGCGTCGTTGGTCCAGAGCACGCCGCGCACCGCCTGGACGGCGGCGCGGAACCGCGCTTCGCTGGCCTGCAGATCGCGCTGGACCCGCTGCTGGTCGACGGACGAGGCCAGCATGGCGAGGAAGAGGATCAGGAAGGTCGCGCCGCCGACCGAGAGGGCGAGGTTCTGCTGGCCCGCGCCGACGCCGCCGGCATGGGCGGCGTGGGCGCCGGCGGCCTCCGCCGTGAACGTCGCCGCCGCCATCCCGGTGTAGTGCATCCCGGCGACCGCGAGGCCCATCACGAATGCGGCGGACAGCTTCTGCCAGACGCCGTGCCGGCGCAAGGTCAGCCACAAGGCGGCCGTCGCGGCGGTGACGGCGATCGCCACCGAGAGCGCGACCACGGGCCAGCTGTAGGCGAGATTGCCGGGCACCCGCATCGCCGCCATGCCGGTATAGTGCATGCCCGCGACGCCGACCCCCATCAGCGGACCGCCGACGAGGACCTCGCGCGGGCCCGCACCCGGACGGCTGATCAGGACGAAGGCCGCGCCGGTGGCGCCGACCGCGATCAGCAGGGAGGCGAGGGTGAGCGTGAGGTCGTAGGCGGCCGGCATGCCCATCTCGAAGGCGAGCATGCCGACGAAGTGCATCGACCAGATGCCGCCGCCCATCGCCAGGGCGGCCCCGGCGACCCAGGCCCAGCGCG
>NZ_VRUV01000410.1:0-4162 GCF_008039455.1 Methylobacterium sp. WL116 | reverse complement strand
CCCGTCGTCGAGGCGCCGCCGCCCGCGCCGGAACCGGCCGCAGCCGAGCCGACGCCGGAGCCTGCAGCCGTCCACGCACCGGAGCCGGAAGCCGCCGAGACGCCGCCTCAGGATGCGCGGATCGACGACGTGATCGAGAGCCTGTCCCAGGCCCTCGGCGCCGCGATCCAGCAGCCGCAGGAGCCCGCCTCCGACGATCCGGCCTCGACCTTCGAACGGTGGACCGTCCGCCCCCGGCGCACGCAGCAGACCTGAGCGTCTGCCGCTTCGGACGCCGACGTCACCGACCTTCGAGGACCGCCGTTGCCCCCGCAGCGGCGGTCCTTCGCGTTCGGCGGGCGACCTCAGTTGCGGATGATCACGCTGGCGCCGCCATGGCTGCGGGCGAGGCCGAACAGCCGGCTGGCATGGCCGGGCGCGAGGCGGATGCAGCCGTGGCTGGCGCGCCGTCCGAGATGGCCCACCGCGTAGGTGCCGTGGATCGCGTAGCCGCCCCGGAAGAACATCGCGTGCGGCATCGGCGAGCCGTGATACTTGTGCGAGCGCCACATCGGTGCCATCAGCCCGACCCGGAAGTTGCCGTTCGGGGTGACGTAGCCGTTCCGTGCGGTCGAGACCGGCCAATCGTGCGAGAGCGCCCCGTCGACGTAGACGCGCATGCGTTGGCGCGACTGGTCAATCTGGGCGACGATGCCGGCGCTCGCGGGAACGACGAGGGCCAGGCTCAGGAGACCGCTCGCGGCGGTGAGGACGGCACGGACGAGGGGCACGACGAAGCTCCGGTGCTCGGAAAGGTCGGCCGACGGACGCGGACGTCCGGCGTCGACTTCGACGCGACCGCGATGACTTCAGTGCCCACTGTACTCTGCCGCGAAAAGACCGTTTTTCCTGTAGGAACAGGTTTTTGTCACACCTTCGGCGTGTCGAAATACTCAGCCGCCGTTGAGGCCCGAAGCCAACTTCGCTAGCCTCCGGCCAAATGGGAGGGTGCACGGCAAGCGTGCACGGGCGAGATCATGGCGCAGGCGATGCACGGTTCGACGAACGTAGCGGTGACCGAGAAGGCGATACGCCCGGATCCCTGGTACAAGGTGCTCTACATCCAGGTGCTGATCGCGATCGCGCTCGGCATCCTGCTCGGCTACCTCAGCCCCGATTGGGGCAAGTCGATGAAGTGGCTCGGCGACGGCTTCATCGCCCTGATCAAGATGATGATCGCGCCGATCATCTTCTGCACCATCGTGCACGGCATCGCCTCGATCGGCGACCTGAAGAAGGTTGGCCGCGTCGGCCTCAAGGCGCTGATCTATTTCGAGGTCGTCTCGAGCTTCGCGCTGCTGATCGGCATCATCGTCGGCGAGGTGGTCCGGCCGGGCGCAGGCTTCGGCGCCGACCTGTCCAAGCTCGACGCCAAGGCGGTCGAGGGCTACGCCAGCAAGGCGGCCGCCGACTCCACCGTCGCGCACATCCTCGGCCTGATCCCGAAGAGCTTCTTCGACGCGATGGCGACCGGCGACCTGTTGCAGGTGCTGCTGATCTCGATCCTCACCGGCTGCGTGCTGACCGGGATGGGCGCGAAGGGCGAGGCGATCACCCACGGCATCGACGCGGCCGGCCAGGTGTTCTTCCGCATCATCGGGCTGATCGTGAAGCTCGCTCCCATCGGCGCGTTCGGCGCGATGGCCTTCACGGTGGGCCAGTACGGCATCGGCAAGGTCATCGACCTCGCCTGGCTGGTCGGCACCTTCTACACCACCTCGCTGCTGTTCATCTTCGTGGTGCTCGGCGGGATCGCGGCCTTCTGCGGCTTCTCGATCTTCAAGTTCCTCGCCTACATCAAGGACGAGCTCCTGATCGTCCTCGGCACCTCCTCGTCGGAGACGGTGCTGCCGCACATGATGACCAAGATGAAGCGCCTCGGCGCCTCGGATTCGGTCGTCGGCCTCGTTATCCCGACGGGCTACTCGTTCAATCTCGACGGCACCAACATCTACATGACGCTCACGACGCTGTTCCTGGCGCAGGCGGTGGGCGCGGACCTGACCTTCGGGCAGTACGCGACGATCTTCCTCGTCGCGATGCTGACCTCGAAGGGCGCCTCGGGCGTCACTGGCGCGGGCTTCATCACCCTGGCGGCGACGCTGGCCGCGATCCCGGGCACCCCGGTCCCGGTGGCGGCGATGACGCTGGTGCTCGGCGTCGACAAGTTCATGTCCGAGTGCCGCGCGCTGACCAACCTGATCGGCAACGGCGTCGCGACCGTGGTCGTCTCCCGCTGGGAGGGCGAGCTCGACAAGGCCAAGCTCAACCAGGTGATGGCGCACCCCGTCTCGATCGGCACGCACATCTCCGACGAGACGCCCGAGCCGATGACGGTCGAGAGCAATCCGCGCGCGCCGAAGGTCGCCGCTGCGGAGTGAGCGCATCGCATACCGGGGCGGCCCACCGCCTCGGCATCGATCTCGGAGGCACCAAGACCGCCGGCATCGTCCTCGATGCCGGCGGTCGCGTTCTGGCCGAGGCCCGCCTTCCGACACCCCGGAACGATTACGCCAGCACGGTGCGAACGATCGCTGACCTCGTCGCCCGACTGGAGGCGAAGGCGGGCGGCACCTGCACGGTCGGCATCGGGATGCCGGGCGCGATCTCGCCGGCCACCGGCCTCGTGAAGAACGCGAACTCGCACTGGCTCAACGGGCAGCGGTTCGGTGCCGACCTCGAGGCCGCGCTCGGGCGGTCCGTCCGCATCGAGAACGATGCGAACTGCCTCGCCGTGTCCGAGGCGGTCGACGGCGCAGGCGCCGCTGCGAGCCTGGTCTGGGCGGTGATCCTCGGGACCGGCGTCGGATCGGGCATCGCCTGGGATCGGCGCCCGCTCGCCGGCCGCGGCCGCATCGCCGGGGAGTGGGGCCACAACCCGCTACCGCGGCCTGGCGACGACGAGCGGCCCGGGCCGGCCTGCTATTGCGGACGTCGCGGCTGCATCGAAACCTGGGTGTCGGGGCCAGGCCTCGCGGCCGACCACGCCCGCCGCACCGGGGTCGCAATCTCGGCCGAGGCCGTGGTCGCGGCGATGCGCGAGGGCGACGTCGTCGCGAAAGCGACCTTCGCCGCCTATCTCGACCGGCTCGGCCGCAGCGTCGCGCACGTGGTCAACATCCTCGATCCCGACGTCGTCGTGATCGGCGGCGGGCTCTCGCGGGTCCCGGAACTGATCGCCGGCCTGCCGGCGGCGACCGCACCGCACGTCTTCTCGGACCGCTTCGACACCCCGATCCGCGAGAGCCTGCATGGCGACGCCTCGGGCGTGCGCGGTGCAGCCTGGCTGTGGAACGCCGGATAGCCCGGCGCTCGCCCGCGACGCGCGAAAAGGCACTTGTCACCGGCCGCGATCGGACATAAAGATATCTTTATGTCTAACGATCGCGTCAGCCCGACGGCACCGGTCTCCTTCCCCGACGCGCTGGGCGTGTTGCGGGCGGCGGCGGAAGAGACGCGCCTGCGTATCCTGGCGCTGCTGTCCGAGGGCGAGCTCTCGGTCTCCGACCTTACCGACATCCTCGGCCAGTCCCAGCCGCGGATCTCGCGCCATCTCAAGCTCCTGGTCGAAGCCGGGCTGATCGAGCGCCACCGCGAGGGGGCATGGGCGTTCTTCCGGCTCGCGGAGACCCGCGCCGGCCTGGTCGACCCGCTGATCGCCGGCCTGTCGCGCGACGGCGCGCCGTTGTCCGAGGATCGTGCCCGCCTCGACGCGGTCCGCAGCCAGCGGGCGGAGACCGCAAAGACCTTCTTCGCGCGGCTGGCACCGAAATGGGACGAGCTGCGCTCGCTCCACGTGCCCGAGGCCACCGTCGAGGCGGCGGTGCTCGCGGCTTTGGGCAATCGTCCGGTCCGCAGCCTGATCGATCTCGGGACCGGCACCGGGCGGATGCTCGGGCTGCTGGCGCCGCTCGCCGGCCGGGCGACCGGGCTCGATTCGAGCCACGCCATGCTCTCGGTCGCGCGCGCCAACCTGGAACGGATGGGGTTGGCGCGGGTCGACCTGCGCCAGGGCGACATCCACGCCCCGCCCTTCGCCCGCGGCAGCTTCGACCTCGTGGTGGTGCATCAGGTGCTGCATTACCTCGACGAGCCGGCGCGGGCGCTGCGCGAGGCCGCCCGC
>NZ_VRUV01000040.1:0-17969 GCF_008039455.1 Methylobacterium sp. WL116 | reverse complement strand
GTGTGGTAGGCGGCCAGCGCCGCGGCAGTCTCGGGCGTAGTCGGCGTCAGGGCGTAGAGGTCGAGGCGGGCCAGCCGGCGGACATGGGCCAGGGAAGCCCGGTAAGCGCGCCAGCCGGCGGGCATCGGCAGGCCGGCGTCAGCGAGATCCGCCGAGACACGGCCCGAGGCGGTATAGGCGGCGTCGGCTTTCTCGGCCCAGCGGATCGCAAGCAGAACACGGTCGGAGGCCATGACAGGCACCCGCGAGGACACGAGGACGAGGAAGGCGCCGAGGACGCCACGGCGGGAGAGGTTGGCGGCCATCAGCAGGGCGCCTTCACGAACGCGCGGGTGACGGGATCGCGCCAACGACGGGTCGCCTCGCACCACGTCGGGCCGGGCGGTGTCGGGGCGGCGAAGGACGGCAGGGCGAACCGGGGCAGGGCCAGCGTTGGCAGATCGAACGGCAAGCCGTTCTCGGCAGCGTAGGAGGCGAGGAAGGCGGAGCCGGTAGCGATACCGGCGACCCCGAAGGCCGCGAGGGCGAGCAGCATCAGCGGACCCCGCTCAGTTCGGCGGCGACGAAGCGCCAGCGGCGGGCGTTGCCGAGCGCCCAGGCGTGGGCCTCGCGCTGATCGGTCTCGCCGGCCGCGATGCGCTGCCGGTAGGAGGCCGCGAGGCGGAGGCAGGTCGCGTGATCCTGCCGAGCGTGCAGCAGGCGGACGGCGGGAGAACGGATCAGGTCGGTGGCCATCGGTCCGACCTCAGTGCGCGCGGTAGGGACGGGAGGACTTGGCGGCGGCCCAGGCGCCCTTGAGGGCGAAGCTTATGCACACGCCCCAGGCGTCGCCGGTCACTTCCATACGGGCCTGCGCCGAGCGGATCGCGGCGCGCATGATGCTGGAGCGGTTGAACGTGCCGTCCCGGTTCACCAGTGCCTCGGTGCGAGCAAAGCGCTTGGCGCTCTCGGTGGCGGAGACGACGGCGGCCTTCGCGGTGATGACGGCGCGGCGGGCGTCGGCGGTCAGGCGCGGGTCGGCGCTGCGGGCGATGTGCGAGGCGGGGATGAGGTTGGCGTAGCGCATCGGTTTGAACCTTGCGGCGTCTCGTGTTACACCTCATGTGTAATAGGCGAGCCATGGGGTGTAACCACCTCAGGGGTAATGCAAGACCCTTCAGGAGCAAAAATGTTGACAGCCGAGCAGCTACGGGCCGCACGGGGGTTCCTCCGCTGGGATCAGTCCACCGTGGCAGAGCGGGCTGGCGTCTCGATAGAGACGATCAAGCGGCTTGAGCGGATGGACGGGCCGCTGATGTCCACGAAGACCGCTACCCTTCACGCAATCGAGGAGGCGTTCCAATCCGCCGGCCTAGAGTTCATCCCCGAGAACGGCGGGGGCGCTGGCATTCGGTTTCGGGAGCGGAAAGCTCAATCATGAGCGCCAGCGTCATCTCCCCCGAACGGCTATCTGAGGTTCGGCGCCTCGCTACGGCCCTCGCTGATCGCGTTCTTGACGCACAGATCGCAGGCCGCCCGGTCCCCACCGACCAAGCAGGTGCGCTCGCGAAAGCCGCCGGACTGATGCATGACTATGGCGTGGATTGGCCGCCCCTTCTGACGCAGGCGCTGCATGGTCTGGTGCCCGACGCTGATGCTGCGGCGGTGGAGCCTGAACCCGAATTGGCACTACCGAACGCTGACCTCGACGGCCTGTCCCGCTTCTTCGCCGGCTTCCGTAAGGGCGCGCCGAAGTCGTGATAGATCCCGCCCGCTATGTCGTTCCATTCCGTTCGATAGCGTAGCGCGAATGAACCTCATCAAGGGCCGGCTGCTAGCGATTGCAGTGGCTGTCGTACTCGTCACAGCCAATTGGCTGCTTGAGGCTGCTGGGCTGGAGTACGCCTTTGAGGACTGTGCCTTCGCCGCTCTGTCGGCGATGATGGTCGTCGCAGCTGCGGACTGTCGATCATGACTGCTGGCTTCGAATTCATCCCGAGAACGGGGGAGGGGCCGGCATTCGGTTTCGGGAGCGGAAGGCGCCGTGAGGGTTAGACGGGATGAAGGGTAAGCTGCGTCCGAGCCAGCACCAGCGGCTCAGGCTGTTGGCATGCAGACCGCGCCGCTATGGCAAGGGAGATCAGGAAATCCCTGGGCTGCTGAAGAAGGGTTTCATCGAGCCGATCGGGGCCAGTTCCGCGGACGGATCGAGGGAGTGGGCAATCACTGATGCGGGTCGCATCGCGCTGCACGACCATACCGGTGACGACGCACTTTGACCGACAATTCGTTCCGCTGGCTCTTGATCGTGATCCAACGCTGGCCACCGTCCAGATCTAACCAACACAAGTGGCTTCACATCACGGCTCGATCAATCTCCTGATTTTCATTAGCCGCTGCCAGTGCGCCTGACACGTAGCAAGTACGGACTGCCGTATGGAATGCTTTGCGCTCGGCGGGGGACAAGTGCATCAACTTGGCCGTCAGCAGTGCTCTACCTGCAATCGCATCATGATGCTGCGCGGCCTGTGCTTCTAAAATCATGATTATTCAAGCTTTTTGACGATAGCCAACGCGCTCATCCCAGATGCCAATCTGGGGCATTATCGCGGGGCGTGCCGTCGTAACCTTCCATCCATGAAGCGCGCTCTTCGCTATTGTGAGGATAGGGACAAGCATCCTTCGGCCTGCCATGGATACGAGCCTGCGCGCCCTCTTCGACAGGGTCAAAATGAGAATTCAGATGCCGGGTCTGGGCCATGGCGGTGACTCCGCGCTGAAGATCTGCAGGTGTAACCACGCCGAAACGAACACGATCCTGCGGCATAAGAAGCGGGTAACGTGTCTTGGGACTGACCGGTGGTGTATCGTTGACGCCGCGATAACTGCTTGAGGGCATCTTGCCCCCAAGCCGGGCTCAGGACCGGTTCGCTGGTGAGATGAACGATGCACCCGTCACCCTGTGATCAGATCGGGGGACGGGTCCGCTTTGCCTGCTGGTTGAGCGATTTCTGGAGCCCCCTACCGGTTCTGAAGACCACCGCGACTTTTGCCGGTACTGAGACGAGCGCTCCTGTTTTGGGATTGCGCCTATCCCGCGCTCGCTGCGCCCTCACCGCGAACGATCCAAAGTTTCGTATCTCTACCCGGTCGCCCGCTACCAGCGCGGTCGTAATGCAGCTGACGATGGCGGTCACCAGAGCCCTGCGATCCTTTTCGTAGAGATGCGGGTTCAGCTCTGCGATGCGGCGGACGAGGTCGGACTGGATCATGGTATGCGAGTGAGAGCATGAAGCGCTTATCGGCAACCCCCCGCCTAAAATCTCAGGGGTTGATGCCATACTCGCAGACGCGAGTTCGTCTATCGCCGCGGCAGGCTTCGTCATCGGGAACGGCGCGTCGGAACCAGCCGTTTCGCGTGTAAGCGCGCCGCGTTGGCACGCTTGAGACGTCTGGGAACTTCCTATGAGCATCGGCACAGTGAAGTGGTTCAACGAGACCAAGGGCTACGGCTTCATCCAGCCGGATGACGGCGGCAAGGACGTGTTCGTCCACATCTCCGCCGTCGAGCGCGCCGGCATGCGCAACCTGATCGAGGGTCAGAAGGTCTCCTACGAGGAAGAGACCGACAAGCGTAGCGGCAAGCTGTCTGCCAGCAATCTGCAGTCGGCCTGATCGTAGCTCAACTGACAGGTACAGTTTGACGGTACGACGCGGAGCACGCCGCTGCCCGCTTCATTGATCGTTAACCATACCGATCCCATTTCAGGGATACGCCGGTCGCGATCTTGTCGCCTGATCGGATGCGGCCACGATGCCGGGGCAGGGTGACGCCGGATGTACGCGCACTCCATCCTGGCACCCGTGGCCGTTTGCTTTTTAGGCTTCTGTAGCCCCTGGACCTTTGCCACCCTCAGGCACGTTGATGCCAGACCGCACCTGCCGCGGCGCGCAGCGTGCCGTGTACAATCCCTTCCTCTCGTCGATGATGCTCGCCTTCGAGTCTCAGAAGGTCATTGAGCTTCGCCTCGTGCGCCTCGCCTGGGGCGGCCGTGAAGGCTAAGCCGAGATGCAGTCGATGGTGGTCGAGAAGATCCAGGCGAGCATCGAGGCCGCCGGTACGCTGATGGTGGGTAGCTCCCCCGAGGTCGTCCTCGCGCGGTACCGCGAACATGTCGCGGCCAACACGAAGCGGCTGTCAGCTGCCTGAAACTCGACACCTCTCGTTAACCACTTGGCACCACCGTGCTCTCATCCAACCAGCAGGTGCCGTCGTGAACCGAGCGTACCCGATCAGCGCCGATGATCCCGCTGCGGACTGCCCGGTCGCCATAGAGGTGCTGGGGCGGTTCATGGGCGCTGAAGCCGAGACGCTGCCCAGCCTGTTGGAAGGTATCCCCGAGGCCACCCGCGCCCGGCTGGCGGTCTACCTCTACGGCCGCAGCCACACCCACGAACTCGGCATCCGCATCGCTGCGACTTGCGAAAGGCGTGCTCTACAAGGAGCGCCAGGCCTCGTCGGAGATGCGCTCCACGACCTATCGCGCAAGCCCTACGCTGCAGCGTCGTTCGGGATGCGCTCGGTCTCGTCGAAAGGGATCAGCCTGGGCGGGTCGCACCGGGTAGGCGCGCGGGCTTAGGGCTCTCCCATCCGACACGGCCAAAAACCCGAAACACGACCGTCCAACCGAAGCCATAGGGCTCCGGTATCGAGGCGCGTCTCTCCCACCGAAGCAGGCTGATCGCATGACGCTCAGCGACCTGGACAAGCCCGCCGATCTGACGATCTGGCCGCGGGGTATGTCTCCCCGTAGGCAGGAGGGACATGAGTTTCGAACGCTCCGCGAAGCCCTGACGGTTGCGGTCGCTGCGCTACGAGATCCGAAAGCGCTGCCATGGATCGTGACGGAGGAAGGCCACGTCCTCTCGCCCGACTGGATCGCTGCCAACGGGCCCGCAGCGCGCAGTCACTGAAACGCTGTCTCAGCGTAGGTCTACCTCGGGGTTTAGCCGATCCCGCATCTCCTTGCCGGCTTTGAAGGCAAGCACCGTCTTAGCCGGCACCACGATCCGGGCCCCTATTCTCGGGTTGTGCCCCTGTCGGACTGGCTGTTCCTTCACTGCGAACGACCCGAACCCGCGGATTTCCACCCGATCGCCAGCCACCAGCGCATCCGAGATGCGTCCGATGATGGCATCGACGACCGCCTCGCAGTCGCGCTCGCGGAGGTGCGAGTTCTGGGCGGCAAGGCGTAGGACGAGGTCGGACCGGATCATGGTGCTGGGGTGAAGGGGCCAGCGCCGCGTGGCAAGCCTCGCCGTAGCGCCTACCGTTGCCTTAATCGGCAGCTCGCGCCCTGGTTCGCCGGCACCGTGCCGACATCGAGCGGTTGGCCGATGCCCTGTGCGAGCGCAGTACCATCATGGGAACGGACATCGATCCGATTATCTTATGCTAGGGCGTATCGACGGGCGGGTGGTCCACCATTTTCTTGAACACCCGATCCCACCGCTTCTCGCTCTCGATGCGCTGGAAGCGAGTGATGTCACGCGGGGCGGGGAGCACCAGCTTCAAGGCAGGTGCCCTCATGCGTGCCATGAATTCGCGTTCGGTCTCGGACATGTCTGCTCCCTGGTATGGGAAGCAACGATCTGAAGTCCGAGGTTGATCCTCTCGCGACGTGGCCAGGCGTGCCCCGTCAGGGCAACCTCAACGCTACGGTGTCACCACCGATAACATCTAGTTATCAAAAGCGACCGAGGGGAGGTTGCCTTGAAGTTGGTTTGGCGGCTTCACCCTAGATCGATCTGTGCCCATTAAGCTTCGTCGCCCTTGGCCGCTCGGCGTACTCGCTGAGCAGCAAGGAGAACTCCATCTCCGCCTCATCGCCGGTGATGAACAGCGAGCTTACAGGTCCGGTGATGAGCTTGCCGCCGTCTTCCTTGCGGACCGTGACGACACCCCAGTCTCCCGGCGAGACCAGAGCGGTCAGGACGAGGCCCGCCATCTCGGGATCGTCTAGGCCATTCGCGGTGATCCAGTAGGCTGGGTCCGTTACGCGTTCGCTCATGTCGGCCCGTCCCGTTGACTTAACCGTGCCTGCCGGCCGGCATGCCATGTCCGGATACACGCCGCCTCGCCTATTCCCCGCGGTAGAGTACGCTGTTTCGCGGCTGAATGAGTGGCCAGTGACGGGCAATCTGAGCGCACGCGCCGCGAACGGCGCGCACCCGCAAGGTATGATCGGGAGCTACATCGAGCCGTTCGCCGAGGCGAACATCCGCCACGAAGCAGAGGTCTCGATCAGGTGTGCCGAGTGCATCGCCCTGCGCTTCGAGCAACATGTACAGCATTGCAGCCATGTAGCGGCCCATCTCACGGCGATGTTCGCCCCGACGCTCTCGCGTGGTGTCGAGGCGGCAAGCAGTTGGATCTGGCGCCTTTGCAACTCGAATGATGCCAGCCCCGACGCGGCCTGCGTCACCCCTCACCAGGAAGTGGGGCTTGATCGAGACAGAGACCCCCGCAACTGTGAGCGGGTCTAGCCGTGGGCACGGCTGTATGGGCAGGCCACGTATGCCGATGGCATTCTCGTTCCGCTCAAACATCTCAATTGCTTCGATACAGCGTCGTGCTTCGTCCTGCTGGCGGGGCCTGATATCTGCATCGGCCGCCTTCCGCAGAAGGGCACTCTTTACCTGATCAAGCGTAGCCTTATCCCGGCGGGGGTCGCAGTTGTACGCTGTCAGAGCCTTCAGGGCGTCACCGTTTGCGGTCACCATCGGCGGCCGTGAGAACCGAGAGTCGTGCAGGATGGTTTCTTGACCGTCCGGCCGAAGGATAAGGTACTCGGCGAGAGCTGTGGCAGACATGCGCGGGTCGCGGCGTTCGCGAACCGAGGGATGGAGAGCGGGAGACGAAGACATGGATGACGGACTTTCTGTCCCTGTAGATAATCAGCGCACGCTGTGGCTCACAGAGATCTCTCGCTCTACATATGAAAGCCAAGACCTGCATGAACTTGGCAGCGATAACGGGCTATTTGTGGTCTTGGAAGACTGCTCGGAAGGCACATACGACGTGCTGGCGAAAGTAGTTTCTATTTTTGCCGGGCAAACGCTCATGGAAATGTTGCTCCGCAAATTGGCCTCAGATCGAGGGCCAGTCCGTGTAGTCCCTGCATAGCTACGGGCGTGGATGTCCGAGTGCACTTACGGGCATGTCGGATCGCGCGATTGGGGCAATCTGATCAAGCTCGGACCCAATTTCGGACATCAGCACCTCGCTCTCGAAGCGAGTTTGCAGATTTAGCCAAAACTGATGGGTGGTGCCGAAATAGCGAGCGAGCCTTAAAGCGGTGTCCGTGCTGATGCCGATCTCTTCACGCGCGATGCGCTCTATACGCGACCGCGGAAGATCAAGCGCCTTCGCCACGGCACCCGCCGACAAGCTCAGTGGCTCCATGAACGACTCGCGCAGGATCTCACCTGGATGGAGAGGCGGCAGAACCTCAAACTCCGTGGTGCTATCGTGCAGCCGACGCAGATCCTCGACGTTCGTGAGGTCATCAGCGGTTCGGGCAAAATCGGTCATCTGTAGGCATCCCATACTTCAGAGCGGCACGAGCAAGCGAAGTACCAGCAGCGATGAGTCGGGGTGGCGAACCGCCCTCAATGGTAATCGGTGAACTCAACTCGATCAGGTCCCGGTGGCGTCCACACGAAGCATAACCGAAACTGCTTATTGACGGCGATAGCATGTTGTCCCGCCCGGTCTTTCGAGAGCGCATGCAGACCGTTGCCCGGTGGCATCGCCAAATCGCTAAGTTGGACAGCCGCATCCAACTCACCGAGCTTAGCCCGAACCCTTCGGAATAGGTCCGGCGGGAAGCCCTTTGGGCATCGGCCTCGGTACACGTCCTCGGTCAGCCTATCGTGGAAGCCTTGGATCATCGCACTTCCTTGTTGCAGCCATTGATACATGTATCAGTTGATGCAACGTGAATGTCAAGTGGCTTGTACCACTCGTTGACGCATGCGATGGAGAGATGTTCCGCGCTGGCTAGGGGGTGTCGTTGACTCGGCAGTCCCGCCCGGCCGACATGCCATGTCCGGTTATGGCGCGCCCCGTGGCGAGTCGTGAGCCGGCATCAGGAGATCGAAGCCGCGAGATAGACCCTGAAAAGCCAACAGCCCCTTCCCGGCAAGGAAGAGGCTGCTGAAAACCCAGAGGCCTTGTGAGGCCGCAGACGATGCTCCTCACAAGCCATATCTCCCCCTCGGGAGTCAAGACGGAACGTATTTCCGTCAACGGGAAGGCTTTGCCTGGACCCTGGACCGCGGCCCGTGAGGGACCGTGAACGATGGACTATGCCTACGAGATCCGCCGGCAAGCGGAGGCAGCTCCACGCGCCGCGTTGCCGGCCGTCACAGTTGCGTTGTGGAAGGCGTTCGGAGAGGGGCACCTGTCCGAGACTGAGGCTGAGGCGCTGTCCGGGTTGATTGAGGCGCGGCAGTTGTCTGAGCGTCCCACGACCTTGTCCCAGCGTCCCAACGGAGCCCCCAGGAGCCCCGTAGGCTCTCGGCCGCGCACGGATGCCTCGATGGAGCGCCGTCGCCGCTGGGCGGCCGCTGGGCGGCTTTCTCCAGCTATTGCGGCACGGTTCACTCTGGCCGAACAAGCGGTGCTTGCCGTCGTCGCGGCTGAGGTCGCCAAACGCGGGACATGTGCCCTGTCCGTCGGTGCTGTGGCCGCTCTCGCTGGTGTGTCGCCGTCAACGGTTCAACGCGCGGTCCGCGAGGCCAAACTACATGGACTGGTGACAGTCGAGGAACGGCGGCTGGCCCGTTTCCGCAACGATACCAACGTGGTCTGCATCGTGTCGCATGAATGGAAGGCTTGGCTGCGGCTGGCCCGCCGACAGGATCGACCAGGGGGTGGGTTTCAAACCGGACAGGGCACGAATACTCCTGTTTCCTACCCTGTGAATTCAGAGGGTTGGAGGCCGCATAAGGGCTGTCGAATGGTAGAGGGTGACATTGCTGTCAGAGCCTCACCGGGCATGCGACAAGGACGTGTCCGAGCATGAGATGTCCGAAGCCAACTAGCGGCGGTCGATTTGGCGAACAACGGGTTGAGATCGGACTGTTGGTGCGAGATCGAAGGCAGCCAATCTGATGGCGCGTCCGCTTCGGTCTCAGACCAGCCCTCTGCGGTTCCGCCGCAGCGTCGTACGGGACCTGCGCAACCGGATCCGCTTCGCACTCGTCGGTTTGCTGATCCTCATCGGCCTGCACGCTGCGGCGATGGTAGCCTTCGAGGGTCTCGATCTCGGTGAGGCGGTATGGCTGACCTTCACCACGATCACCACCACCGGCTATGGTGATCTGTCTGCCAAAACCTTGGCCGGGCGCGCCTCCACCATCGTGCTGATCTACCTCTCGGGCATCTTCCTGCTCACCCAGGCAGGCGGTGCCTTCTTCGAGTTCAGGATCCTGCGGCGCGAGCGCAAGCGCCGGGGCGAGTGGAGGTGGGATATGCGCGACCACATCGTCTTCGTGAATGCGCCCGCCGACGAGCCCGGCGACTACCTACGCCGTCTCCTCAACCAGCTGCATCGCTCGCACGCCAATTTTGCCAACGTATCCTCGCTGATCCTGACCGAGGCCTTCCCCGACGGTCTGCCGCCGGACCTCGAAGACGACCCGCGCATCGTCCAGCTCAAGGGACGCTTCGACGATCCTGCCGCGCTGGAGGCCGCGGGCGTCGATCATGCACAGGTGTTGGTCATCCTGGCCGAGCAGGAAGGCGACCGACTTTCGGATAGTCGCACCTTCGATATCATTCATCGCCTGCGCGAGCGGGGGATTACGGCGCGGATCGTCGCCGAATGCGTGGACGATCTGAACCGTGATCGACTGAAGCGAGCGGGTGCCTCCGCCATTGTCCGGCCGCTACGCGGCTACCCGGAGATGATCGTCCGCGCCATCGTTGCACCGGGGACGGAGTGGATCGTCGAACGCCTGTTCTCCAGCGAGGGCGACGAGTGCCTGCGCTTCGACGTCACGCTGCAAGGGATGGCATGGTCCGACGTGGTCTCGACCGTGCTCGAAGCGAACTATGGGACACCGGTCGGATACGCCGATGCTCAGGGACAGCCTCACAGCAATCCGCCACCGCATGCCGTGGTTACCGCTGAAGCCTTGTTCGTGCTGGTCGACGAGACACAGCGGCCCACTAATGCCGCACTCCGGAACCTGCTCGACACCCGCCTTGCTCGAACGAAGGCGTGAGGACCTATCGATCAGAGGATCCGCGGCTCCAGGGGGATTTCAAGCTGGCCACTCTCGGTGTCGCGTCCGCTGCGATGGTCGAGGAAGCGGAGAATTGGTGTGACGGTGATCCCGTGCATGACGATGGACACCAGCACGGCGAGGTCAACCGTGGCCCAGAGCAGGTCAGGCGCCTCAAACGGCGCATGACCGAAGGCGTAGGCAAGGTAGTACACCGTCCCGAGCCCGCGGATGCCGAAGAAGGCGATCACCGCCTTCTCGTCGGTAGGCAGGCCCGATCCGGCCAAGCCGATCCACCCCGATAGCGGGCGAACGACGAGCAGGGCCAACGCCACGAATGCTGCAGCAGGCCACGTCAGCCCGGCGAGCAGGCCGCCGCCTGAAAGCGCGAAACCGAACCCGACGAGTAGGACCATCATCAGGAAGCGTTCGAGTTCCTCGGCGTAGTCGTGCATCTTGCGATAGTAGTCGTGCCCGCGGCTGGAGGAGCGCAGCGCCAGGGCCGCAGCGAACACCCCGACGAAACCGTATCCGTCCACGGCTTGGACGATGCCGTAGGCGAGGCAGGTGACGCCAAGCGCCACGAACCCGTCGCCGGTGCGCGACAGCTTCGAGACGTTGGGCAGGTGGAAGGTCAGCCAGCCAAGACCCCGACCGACAAAGGCCCCTAGGATCGCCCCGACGGCGACCTTCCAGAGGACGTCGATGGCAATCCAATGCGAGAGGGACAGTCCGGCGACGCCGCCGCCGGTCAGGGCGATGGCGAGGTTGATGAAGGGGAAGGCGAGGCCGTCGTTGAGGCCAGCTTCGGACGTGAGGGCGAAGCGCATCTCGTCCTCCTGTCCCTCGGAGGGATGTCCGACCTAAACATCGGAGGCGAGCACTGGATCGGTCGGGGCAAGTGACGCACCGAGCAGCAAGGCGGAGGCAATCCCAAGCCCGAGGAGCGCGAAGGCAAGCGCAGCCAGGGTGATGATGGTGAGCGGCATGGCAAGACCGAGGAGCCGCCACGTTGTTGCCTAACGCTTCCACCCGATCAGTCGGTCGATCTTGAGACCGGCACCCATCAGGGAAATGACGACCACCGCCTCGGTCGCGTGCTCGACCAGCTTGAGGTGCTCCCCCGGATGTGGTGCCAACCCAGAGAGGGACGGAACGATTGACAAGGCAGCACCGACACCGACGCAGCAGATAGGCAGCGAGAGCGGTAGCGCTCGCAGCACCATCGGCAGCCACGCCGTCAGCAGGACCAGGGCACCGAACCCGGCGACGACGAGGACGTAGGTTTCCATTGAATGGCGAACCCGGCCCAACCATCTCTGTTCCTGCCCCTCGGTTCCTACGAGGCCGGTACCATCGATAGATCTACCCGAGCGGATGGTGGGTTTACGACGGCGCCAGCCTTCGTTCCATCAAAAGCCGAAGACGAATGGCCAAGCTGGTGTTAGCGATGGCCATGAGCGGTGAACCCACGACCCTGATCCTGGCGCTCGCGACCGAGAACGCCGAGCTACGAGCCCAGCTCGCTGAGGCGCAAGAACTCCTGGTCGAGACCGCGGTCGATGCCGGGGAGATGCACGCTCGGCTTGAGGAGGTGCAGGCGGAGTTGGCCAAGGCGCAAGCCGAACTCGATGCGTGGCGAGCTGAAGCTGAGCGACGACCGGACCTCATGCTGCGAAGTGGCTGATGATCTGATACACGCCAGACCTCTCAACGCTTGCGCGCCGGCGGCGGTCGCGAACGCCGACAGGTAGCTCGGCACAGAGAGCACGTGATGACAGGCCGGTGTGGGCCAGTTCCCTGCATCGTGTCCGTGACGCCTCGGGCCGGGTGGTCGCGTGAAGGTCGATGCAGCGGGGAACAGGAACCGCCGGCGCCGGCTTATGGCCCGCTTAAAGCCTTGAAGAGGTGGCGGCTCTGCTGTGTGAAGAAGCGGACAATGCAGCGGATCGGAAGGATTTGCCGGCTGCATGGGAAAAATCTCGCTTAGGGAGGTACAAGACACCGATTTTTACGTAACTTGTAAAAGAGGTATATCTTCTTTCGCAATACTATCTCATGCGCAAATCTGACGAATTACTATAA
Organism: Methylobacterium sp. WL116; assembly: GCF_008039455.1. Classification (NCBI taxonomy): domain Bacteria; kingdom Pseudomonadati; phylum Pseudomonadota; class Alphaproteobacteria; order Hyphomicrobiales; family Methylobacteriaceae; genus Methylobacterium; species Methylobacterium sp. WL116. The sequence continues at coordinate 5,612 of NZ_VRUV01000040.1, read as the reverse complement.
AATGATAAGACTATCATTAAGGGCATATTAACTTTTTAATATCAGCATTGCTCGGGGGGTATATAGGTGAAAACTGCATAGGAGATTTGATATGCCGGAAAGAAGACGAGTGCAGCGACAATCCTGCTCGTTAGATGGCCGTATATTCTCTCCGCAATTTATTGATCCAATTCGCTGCACAATTACCGATATATCATCTTTGGGCGCGTTTGTTCAACCTAACAGAGATCGAACTATACCCGCTAGCTTTGATCTTTCTATAGGTGGTAGTACTTTGCCACGTGCTTGCCGTATCGCCCGCGTGGAGTATAACGGGTTTGGTGTAGAGTTTCTTGATCCCGTTCGTCATGAAGTCGAGGAAATTCTTAAAGAGCACGCATTCAAAGAAGAATTATTGTTTGAGGCACTATGCCCAGATCTAGATAATAAATTTACCATTACAAAAATTCGTTTGGAAAAGACCACTACTGCTCTTATGAGCCTGATTGAGTGTCGAGGCACGATAGAGCGGCAATCCATTTATATTGATGAGAAGCCTACACCAAAAAGACTATCAGCAGGTCTTTAGCCGCGCTCTGGAATGAAGGAGGCGCCTCCTTTTTTTTCATCCTGAGAACGTCAGCTGCTGGCACCCAACCCCTGGTACTCCCCCGTTACTTCTAGTCAGCGGCTGACAGGTTGAGCTGGCGCAGGTGCCAGATCCTTGCAGCTTGACTCTTGCCCTGTCAGCCCGTGTGCGCACGACGTCGGGTCGTGAGCGCCTACCTCGGAGCGGCCGGGGTCTTCGGCTTCAAAATCCGCTTCAATGCAGCATCACGCGCGGCGGCGTCCCCGATCCTACGCGTACCTGCCGGGAGGCAGAACCACGCACGCAAATCGCCCCGCGCACCAGACTGGCGGCGGGGCGGAGTTGGTTCAGGAGGAGACGCACAGCGGGTGATCTCAGGTCATAAACCCGTGAGCGATCGAAACGACCTGAGCAAAGCCGTCGCAACGACTCTATGAGGCAAATCCTGAGAATAGACGTCTTATCATATGATGGAGTAATTCCAGAATAATCTACTAAATAAAAATTGTTACCTATATTTCTGTCTCTGTTCCAGCTTTTGATGTTTTCTGAACTATCAGCTTATGCGACGTTCTGTCGTCGTCGCTGCCGGTCGGCAACTTCGGCAACGCCCGCGCCGGCGGAATTTTCCCCCGATCGGCTGGCGCGGGCGCCAAATGCTGGAGGGCACGCGATGGCTTACAGTGTCAGGGTGCAGCAGATAGGTTCAGCCGGCACACCCAGCGGGAAAACTTTGCTCTACGAAGCCGACAGCGAAATCGAGGCTGTCACAATCGCGGCTTACGAAGTGGACGCGCACAGATCCAGCAAGCGGCGCATCGCAATGGTGTGGAACCCCGCCGGGCACCTTATGCTCGCCTACACAGGTCGCGCGAGGGCCAGGTCTGATGCAGACTGAGGCTGAGCGGCTGGCTCAGATCATCCATGATCGCGATGCGAAAATACTGATCAGCTTCCTGCTGGCTTTACAGGTCATGATGCTCGGGGTGCTGCTCTGCTTATGAGGGAGGGCTCGCTTTGGGCACACTTACCTCCGCCGAGTCCGTTCCTCATCCGCTACTGCCTCCACCGCCGCAATAGCGTTCTCAAGCTCCGCGATCTGCCTCAGGACGCTCGCGGCCGGCAACGTGTCATGTTCGGCGGCGGCTAGGATCATTGCCCGCTGATGGGCCTTGAGACGGTCTAGGAGGGCTTCGAGCTTGTCCATGGCGCGCTGTAGCGAGGCGTGCCTTCCTCGACAACATGGCGTTGCGAGCCGGGTAGTAGGTCAGTTCGAAATCCTACCGAAGTTGCCCCGGCCACAATGGGCGCGCACCCGCGTGGCATGACGCAGGCATGACAACCGTTACGAAACGCGACCATGTGATCTCGGTGTTCCCGAGCGAGCAACAGCCAGGCGCCTATCGGTGGAGCATTACGGCTCTGTCCACCACATCGGTGACCCAGTCGCCCTACGCCTTCGCGACAGCGTTAGGAGCCACGATGTCAGCCGAATGCTGGTTGCGCGTGATCGTGGAGAGGGGCAGCGAATGATCTTGTCGTCGCTGATCATCGAGGAGCGGAAGCGGACCTATTCAACCGTGACGTCTGGCGCGTCCTTAGTATCGAAGTTCGATGTACGCGACGGATCAAGCTTAATAAGGCAATGAGAGCGGCAGGTTCACAGTGACGCGCAGGCCATCGGGGTCATAGTCGATGTCCACCTCAGCACGCACTTGAGTAGACAAGACCCGCTTCAGCAGCCGGGATCCAAACCCTTCGCGGGTCGGAAGCGCGACCGGCGGACCATCATGCTCGTTCCAGATCCAGGTCAACCGAGGACCTGCCTCCGTCTCGACCAATGACCACGTCACCTCGATGCGACCGCCAAATTCCGCCAGGGATCCATGCTTGGCTGCGTTGGTCGTAAGTTCATGTACCGCCATGCCGACCGGCACAGCGAATTCCGAGGCTAGGACGACGTCAGGGCCCTCCAAACGAATGCGGATTTGGCTGCCGTCGTCGTAGGGCTCTAGTTCGGCCCAGAGCAGGTCCCGGAACGGCACAGACTGGAAGCGGTCCTCCGTCAGCAGCGCGTGCGTCTTGGCCAGCGACGCGATCCGCCCACCGAAGGCATGCTGGAATTCCTGCGTTGTGACGCTGCTGCGCGCCGTCGAGCTCATGATGGCCTGCACGATGGCCAGCGTGTTCTTCACGCGGTGGTGAAGTTCGCGCACGAGGAACTTCTGGTGTTCGAGCGCCTCTCTGCGCTCGGTCACCTCGCGCTGGGCCGAGACCCAGTGTGCGATCTTCCCGCTCCCATCAAGAACGGGTGTGATCAGCCATTCGACCGCGTAGGTCGTCCCATCCTTGCGGTAGTTCAGGGCCTCGCCTTGGTACGGCTCACCCGCCAGAAGCGCCGTCTTCATGTTGGCGAGACTGATGGGATCGGTCAGCGGACCTTGCAGGAAGCGCGGGGAGCGCCCGAGGACTTCCGCCTGCGAATACCCGGTCATGCGTGTAAAGGCCGGATTAGCGTATTCGATCAGCGGCCCGGGTTCGGAGAGATCGACCGATGTGACGAGGATGGCTTCACCGGTGGCCTCGACCGCCGCCCTCAAGAAGGCTGCGCTGATGTCAGGGGCCGTGTTGATGTCGAAGTATGGAGAGCCGTGCATGACAGTTTCCTGACGCTCGCCCGTCGGATCGCGGATCAAAGATGGCACGCGATGTTCGCGGCGAACGTCCGGGACCGGAGCATGGGGCTGCGCACAAGTCTACTGAGGGACATGGACGCGGCCATCTGTCTTGTACGTGCTGGACCCGAACCGCCAGCCGTATGTCGAGCAATCTCAGTGTCGAGCGATGAACCGCTGTTTTTTATAAGCGTCGTCCCGAACAATCCAGTTTCGGCTCCGGCCAAGCTGCGCCGTCCGCTCGACATCCGTATTCTTGTTCGCGCACCGAAAAAGGGACCGACTTAAAGCGACCCAGCCTAGTTATAGCATTGGATCTTCACCGATCTTGGCAGCGGACATTTAGCGGGAAGCAAAGGCTCTTGATGGGTGGTCGAGCTGCTGGACGCCCAGCACGTATCAAACGCGGCTCAGCCCCGCGTTTGATGTTGCGTCGCAACATACTCTCATGTCGACCGTTGATCACCCGCTACCCTCGCATCGCTGCGTGAGGGACGGCGTCAGGTTCATTCGCTCACCGAGCGTAGCCACGATGCTGCTACCTCACCAAAGGTCATTCCGATGCGCATCATGCCCAGCCTGTCCATCTTCCTACTCGCCCTCGCACCGCTTCCTGCGTTCGCGTCCTCTTGCGCCGAGCAGATCGGCACCATCGAGCGCCGCCTCGACAGTGCCGGCGCCATCGAGGTCGCCGGCTTGCAGGACGGCCATACGGTCCGCACCGGGTCTCCCCGCGGGGTCACCAGTGTGCGCCTCGACGCCCCGAGCGATCCAGACACCGTCTCGACCGCCGACCACGTCGCGATCGCTAGAACTCTCATCGTCCGGGCGGGCGACGAAGACCGCCGCGGCGATAAGCGTGCCTGCGAGAACACGATGAGCGAAGCCAAGGGCATGATCGGCGCATTGCCGTAGGCTGGACCAACGCCAGTCGGCAGTCCCCTTCAGGAAGGTATGTGATGCCCCGACACCTAGGGATCGCTTCCACAAACGCGCGGGTGCAATCCATCGACCGTCCGCGCGCCCTGGCACGTCGGTTCGGGAACGTGGCTGGTAGCCGGGCCTACGATCTGTTCGTGCCACCGAGACGCAGCAGCGGCCCCCTTCCGCTTGTAGTGATGCTACATGGTTGCTCGCAGTCGTCGCGCGACTTTGCCATCGGCACCAGGATGGACGGGCTAGCGGAGGAGCAGGGCTTTCTCGTCGCTTACCCCGACCAGCCAAGGTCGGCCAACATGGCCAAGAGCTGGAACTGGTTCCGGCAAGGTGACCAGAGGCGCGGCCTAGGCGAGCCATCCATCCTGGCTGGGCTGACGCGCCAAGTCATGGACGATTTCGACGTCGATCCCACCCGGGTCTACGTCGCTGGCCTCTCCTCGGGCGGGGCGGCGGCGGCTGTCATGGCGATGACCTATCCTGACCTCTATGCGGCGGTCGGCATCCACTCAGGACTGGCGTGCGGGTCTGCTGAGTCGACGTCGGCGGCCCTCATGGCGATGCGTCGAGGCGCCTTGTTTCGACCATGTCAGGCGACCCAGCCCGTGCCGACTATCGTGTTTCATGGTGACCGCGACAGGACCGTCTCCCCTGTCAACGGTGATCAGGTCATCGCTCAGGTGAAGCCCGATGCGGACGTGAGCATCGCCACCGACCAGGGACACTCCGAAGGCGGGATGGCCTATACCCGCACGATCCTGACTGAGCTGCACTCAGCCTGGTCGTCGGAACAATGGGTGCTTCATGGTGGCGGCCATGCATGGGCGGGCGGTCACCCATCAGGCTCCCACACCGATCCCAATGGTCCAGATGCAAGTCGCGAGATGCTGCGGTTCTTCCTGTCGCACGCGATGGACGGCGGATCGCACCGACACTGATCGCCCCCTACCTCCGAAGGGATCGCGTCTAGAGATCGGCGAGGCGAATTCGTAGAGACACCTTCTGCCAGTTGCGTGCCTTGAGACCGTTGCTTCCTTCGACGGAACCCAAACCGTGCGTCGGCTTGGGAGCCCCCTCAGGGATCTACAGCTTTAACCCTGGGGCGTCTGCTCCCCTCAATGCTTGCCCCAAAAACAGACGGGCCGCCAACGACCCGGCCTAGACGAAGATCATCATCTGCCAACCTGCGGCAAAGCGGACCTTCCGAGGGTCTGAGAAGGGTCGATAGCAACCTAAATGATGTGTCAGGGATCCGACCGATTTACGGACATATAGGAGGGATGGGGCAGCGTCGCTGAATTGGCTTGGCCTTTTCGGCTGTGTAGGGCGGTGACAAAACCATCCACTGGAGCGTCGGCGGGGTGCTGATGCGGCCGGGGTAAAAGCCGGCCAGTGGAGAGGCTTCTCTTTCGGGAGGGGCCCAGGATGTTTGC
>NZ_VRUV01000409.1:0-4174 GCF_008039455.1 Methylobacterium sp. WL116 | reverse complement strand
GCTGATCGAGGCCGCGACGGCATCCTGTGATTTCCGCACCGCCGCCCGCGAGGCGGCCAGGACGACGTGGGACCGCGACATGGCGCAGAGCCAGGTCCGCGGCTGACGAGGGCCGCACGCGGCTGATGGGCACCAATTCGGGGGAAGGACGATGGCGATGAGCAAGATGGCACGGATCTGCGAGGAAGCCGCGCACCAGCATGACCGGGCCGCCGCCCATTACCGGCATTCCGCCAGGCATCTTGCGAACGGCGAGCACGCCGCCGCCGCCAAGGAGCGGGACCTCGCCCTCGACCACTCGGAGAAGGCCCGGATCGACGAGGTCGGGCTCCGACCCGATGGCATCGTCTCCCACGAGCGCACGACGTCCGAGGCCGCCTGGCACTTCATGGGCTAAACGCCCAGGCCACCTTCGGATCCCACGCACCCCGACGAGGAAGCCCCGATGCCCCCGAGTGGCCCGACCCTGCTTTCCCGAACCCGTCACTGGCCCATCTCTCCTCAGGCCGATCGGAGCCCGCTGTCGGAGCCGCAAGGCGTGCCGGACTACGGGCCCGGACATCCGCTGGCCGCAGCTTGGCAATAATCACACCGGGCTTCGGAGACTTGGCAATGCCATCCGTTCTGCAAGTCCAAGTGCCATACCATAGGGCGGACGCTTGAACCGGTTCGGAGCACGCTCGGGCAACGCCATACGCCAAACCAAGGCAACCTCCGGCGTCCTGCTCGGCCGTCAGCAGCAGGTAGCAGGCAATGGTGGGGAAGGGTGGACGAGGTCGTAAGCCTAAAATGCTTAAGCAGCCCTGAATGGCGATTCATCGTCGATGAAAGCCAAGACGTCGGTGCGGAACCGGATCGCTCGACTGACAATCGATTTGCTCGAATCGAGCGGCCATGCCTAAGCTTGACCGTCATTACTTGTAGCTGCTTGCAGACGGTCACCGCAAATGCCCGGCGCCACGGACGTGCGCACCTTGCTGCGCGGCGCACTCACGTCACTCCGCGAGGCAACACGGCGCGCAAAGGTCGACCGGCCGGCCGTGCTGCTACAGCGCCCGATGGAACGCTCGTTTGCACGCACCTGCGAGGTCAACGATCTCTTGATCGAGGGCACGGAGGCGGTGCTGCGCGAGAGCGGCCGCCTGCCGCCCTACCGGGACACGAGCTGAGAACCGTCGCACCTCGATCCGAAGGGCCACGGCATCACGACGCTCCGACGTCATGACGCTCCAGCATCGCGGCGGATCGATGCGGCGCCTCACACGCGGAAGCCGGACGAAGACTGCCCGGTCCGCACCGTCTCCGCTCTCGGACATTCGGGTTCGACGGTCGCCGGGGTGGCGCTCCTGCCGCTACCACTCGTTGTCGCCATCGGCTCGCTGGTTCTCAGCGGCCTCGCGGGCCGGATCGCGTCCAGACCCCGCCTGATTGCAGGTCCCCTGGCCGTCGCGGCCGGGTTCCCTCTGCTTCTGCGTATCGGCGGACACAACGCCCACGGGTCGACGGTTCTGCCCGGCACCTTCGTCGCGGCACTCGGCATGGCCTATGCCGTGGCACCGCTCACGAGCGCGGCGGTCGGTTCCGTCGACGAACGCTACAGTAGCTTGGCCCAGGGGTTCAACACCGCCGTCGCCCGTGCGGGGCTCGTGGCCACGAGCTCGATCGGAGGGATCCTCGCCGCCCGTGGCTCTGTGCTGGTCGATGCCGTCTTCGTCGCCATCGTCGCGAACGTGGTCGCCTACATCGCTGCCGCCGCCGGTCTGATGCCAAAGCGCCCAAACGCCTGAATGCCGGGTCCCGGCCTAGTGCCGTCGGACCGCTCGATCAATTCAGCGCCGACGGCTTCACCCGAGCGGTGCTGTAAGCCCGTTCATGACGTCGCTCAACGCCGCCTGGATCATCTCGCGTCAGGATCACGTGGTGGCGCCCTTCACATTCCGACAGCCTCCGGACGTGACCGTCGACCGGCGTCGCCGCGGTGGTTCGTCAATTCGCTCCACGGACGAAGGCATAGCGACCGACGGAGGCGGCACCGCCGCGATGATGCACGGGCGCCGGTATACGATTGTCCGGTTTCGCGCCGGGCGCACGACGGGCATCGGACGCGTGAGTGGAGGCGGCGCGCAAGGCGCTGCGCAGGCGCAGGACCTCGTCGCGAAGCCTCGCGTTCTCGCGCTCGACTTGCCCCAGCCGCTCGACACCCTCCGGCGGCAGGCCGCCGAGCCGTCGGCGCCAGCGGTAGAACGTACCGATCGAGACGTGCGCGGCGGAGCAGATCTCCGCGATGGCGGTCCCGGCTGCGGCCTCCTTCAGGAGGAACGCCACTTCCTGGTCGGTATGCCGGGATCGACGCATGCGCAGCTTCCCTGTTCGGAGCCGTCCGGTCGCCGCGATGCAAGTGCAGTCTTCGCGGCGCCCTCGACGCCTTGGAATGCCCGATCTCTGCAAGAGCCGGACCGACGCCCAAACGGCAATTTTGACGTTTGGGCACGACCGCGCCCACAGGGCGGGCGCCATGCCGGCCATTTGCGCACGCCGCCGCCATGCCTGCAGTCACTTTGGTCTTCCGCGCACAGCCCCGCGCCCGGACAATCCGACAGCGAGGCAGGGGCATGGGTCCGATGGCAGAATTCACGAGACGGGGCTTGATCGGAACCGCCGCGGCGCTCGCCGCCCCAGCCCTGATTCGCCCAGCTTGGGCGGCAGAGACGGTCAAGCTCGGCTGCCTGTTCTCATCGTCTGGAACGATGGCCAACATCGAGGGGCGGCTCAACTATGTCGTCCGCATGGCTGCAGACCAGCTGAACGCCAAGGGCGGCGTCAACGGGCGCCAAGTCGAGGTCGTCACCTCGGATCCGGCCTCCGATTGGCCGCTCTACGCGCAGATCGGCCGGCAGATGCTGCAACAGGAGAAGGTCGCCGCCCTGTTCGGCTGCTGGACCTCGGTGTCGCGCAAATCCGTGCTGCCGGTGGTGGAGCAGAACGACGGCCTGCTGTTCTATCCGCTCCATTTCGAGGGCGAGGAGAACTCCAAGAACGTCGTCTACGTGAACTCGCCGCCGGCAAGTTCCGTGCTGCCGGCCGTGGATTACCTGATGGGGTCCGAGGGCGTGTCCGCCAAGCGCTTTTTCATGATCGGCTCGGACTACGTCTGGCCGCGGACCATCAACAAGATCCTGAAGGGATACTGGGCGTCCAAGGGCATCGCCGAGAGCGCGTGGCGCGAGGAGTACGTGCCGCTCGGCTTCTCGAACTTTCAGACGCTGGTGAACCAGATCCGCACGTTCGCCGCCCAGCCCGGCGGCCAGCCGATCGTCGTCCTCACTGTCGTCGGCTCCTCGATCCCGGACTTCCTACGCGAGTTCGCCAACCAAGGCATTCTCGCCACCGACGTGCCGATCCTCGGCCTCGACATGGTCGAGGCGGATCTGGAGGGCCTGGATACGACCAAGCTGGTCGGGCATCTCAATTGCTGGGCATACCTTCAGGCCGCCAAGGGTGAACGCAACGCGGCGTTCCTTTCGGATTGGGCGGCCTATGTGAAGGCCAAGAACGTGCCCTTCAGCGCCGACACGGTGATCGATCCGATGGTGTCGGCCTACGACAGCGTCCAGCTTTGGGCGCTGGCGGCCGCGAAGGCGAAGAGCTTCGCGGTGCCCGAGGTGCGCAAGGCCTTTGCAGGGCTCAGCTACGAGGGACCGTCCGGTTACACGCTGACCATGACAGGCGAGAACAACTACGTCTCGCGCGGGATCTTCATCGGCTCGGTCAACGAGAAGCGCGGCTTCGACGTCTTGTGGCAGTCGCCGGATGCCCCCAAGCCTGTGCCGTTCAGCCCGTATGGCTGAGTTGCCGCAACCGGTGTCGTTTCTCGTTCGCGGGGTGCGGGTCGCCCTCGCCTTGATCCTGATGGTGTCCGCTTCGATGGCGCAGGCCGCTGCGGACCCCATCGACCGCTCGGCCCTCGCCAGGGCCGTCTGCAGCGACGGAGCCGGCCTCGCTCGCGGCGCGGATGATGTTGTCCGATCCGCCGCCACCGCCAGCCCCGACGACCTCGCGTTCTCCGGCTCCATCCTGCGGGCGCTGCTCGACCGACGCCTCGCCTGCGTCGGGGACACGTCGGTCCTGCTCGATCGCCCAGGGGGCAGCGAAGGCCGCGATGCCGCGACCGGCG
>NZ_VRUV01000408.1:0-4182 GCF_008039455.1 Methylobacterium sp. WL116 | reverse complement strand
GCGTGCCGCAGGCCAGCGCCTCGGCGACCACCAGCCCGAACGGCTCCTCCCAGCGCGGGGTGACCAGGGCCGCCCGCGCCCCGCCGAGGTGACGCGCGAGCTCGGCATGGCCGAGATGGCCGAGATCGACGAGGTCGTCCCCGAGGCGCGGGGCGATCCACTCCGCCCAGTAGGCGGGATTGGGCCGCGGGCCGGCGAAGTGCAGCGGGAGGCCGGCGGCGCGCGCGGCGTCGATCGCCAGGTGCAGCCCCTTCTCCGGCACGATCCGGCCGGACCAGAACACGTAGGGCACCGGGTCCGGCGCCGGGCGGTAGACGAAGACCGTGAGCTCGACGCCGTTGCCGATGACGACCGGCTCGGCGACGATCTCGCGCCACGCGTCGGCCGTGTGGTTCGAGACGGCGGCGAACGGCATGCCGGCGGGGGCGGCGCGCACGCCCGCCTCAAGCGAGTCGAACGGGGGCGTGTGAAGCGCCGTCACCATCGGCACCGCGAGGTCCCGGCTTCGGCGCAGCGGCAGGTCGTGAAGACTGTTGTTGTGCACGATGTCGAAGTCGCCGGCCCGCACCATCTCCATGATCCGCGCATAGGCTGCGTTCTCGGCGCGATCGATGGACGCATGACGCAGTGGATCGCCGAGCCCGTCACCGGTCGGCGGGCAGACGCAGACCGGCGCAAGTGTCGGATCCGATCCCTCCGAGGCGAACAACGTCACGTCGTGCCCGCGTCGCATCAGGGCGCCGGCGAGGAGATGCGTGTGCATCTCCAGACCGCCCGGATACGGCTGCGCGATGGGGAACTTCAGGTGGGCGATGAGAGCGATCTTCACGGAAGCTCGTTTTCCAGCGACGGAGGCCGTGGTCGCACATCGCATATCCTGTCTGTGTGCAGGATGAACGGATGCAACATTGCTGATTCACCGACCATCCCGGAAGCCGAGGATGACCGCAACGGTTCCCGCGTCAACGCAAGGTGCTGGGGACAGCGGGCTGCCATCGTATACGCCCGGGCGGCACAGGTCTCGCGGCGCCGGGGCCGCGGCGGACTTTCACATTGGATCAATCGAGGGGCCGTGCGATCCTGCGCTATGATGCAGGACCATCCGATCGGCGCACGATGACGGGACGCGAGGACGGCCGGATCCGCCATCCCGCCTGGGTGCGGGCGACGCACTGGATCAACGCCGCCGCGTTCGTCGCGCTCGCGGTCAGCGGCACGGCGATCCTGCTGGCGCTGCCGCGGCTGTTCTGGGGCGAGACGGGCGCGCTCGATGCCCCGGCATGGATCGCCCTGCCGTTGCCGGTGAACCTCGAACAGACCGGCTGGGGCCGCAACATCCACTTCCTCGCCGCCTGGATCTTCGTCCTCAACGGGCTGCTCTATCTCGCCTGGAGCCTCGCGACGCGCCACCTGTCCCGCCGGCTGCTACCGGATGCGGACCAGGTCCGCCCGGCGCACATCGCCGGCACGGTGCGCGAGCACCTGCACCTGCGCGGCCCGGGGCCGACGCAGACCCGCTACAACGTGCTGCAGAAGCTCGCCTACCTGGCGGTCGTCCTGGTGCTGTCGCCGCTGATGCTGCTCACCGGCCTGACGATGTCGCCCGGGGTCACGACGGCGATCCCCGAGCTGTTCGACCTGTTCGGCGGACGGCAGTCGGCCCGGACCCTGCACTTCCTGTGCGCGTCCCTGCTGGTGGCGTTCCTCGCAGTGCATGTCTGGCAGGTCCTGGCCAACGGCCCGGCGGCGCTGATGCGCGGGATGACCATCGGGCGCCGGGCGCCGGCCGCGGAACCCGCGCGGCGGCACGAGCGCGAGGCGAAGCGATGAGCGACATCTCCCGGCGCAAGCTGATCCTCGGCGCCTCGGCCCTCGGCGGCACCGGGCTGCTCGCCAGCTGCGAGAGGATCGGGGAGGGCGGCCCGAGCCGCGGCGGCCTCTACGGGATCAGCGAGCGCCTGAGCTTCACGGTGCAGCGCTTCCTGCTGCGCCATCAGCCGCTGGTGCGCGAGTTCGCCCCGGACGCGATCTCGGCGGTCTTCCCGACGATCAACACCACCGACCCCGACGACGCCGCCTACCGCCGCTCGAAGGAGATCGGCTTCTCGGACTGGCGCCTGCCGGTGCGCGGGCTGGTGGCGAACCCGGCCGAATTCTCGCTCGCCGACTTGAAGGCGATGCCCGCCCGCACCCAGATCACGCTGCATTCCTGCGAGCAGGGCTGGTCGGCGATCGGCAGATGGACCGGGGTTCCGCTGGCCCACGTCCTGGCCGTCGCCGGCCTGAAGCCGGAGGCGCGCTTCATCGTGATCCGCACCGTCGACGGCTGGTGGGACACCTACGACCTGTTCGACGCGCTCCACCCGCAGACGATCCTCGCCTACGGCATGAACGGCGGCGCGCTGCCGATCGCGCACGGCGCGCCGGTGCGGCTCCGGGTCGAGCGGCAGCTCGGCTACAAGTCGCTGAAGTACCTCGCCTCGATCGAGGCCGTCGATCGCGTGGACGGCCTCGGCCAGGGCCGCGGCAGCATGGTCTCCGAACTCGGCTTCAGCTGGTACGCGGGGATCTGAGGCGTCCGCCTCACTGCGAGGCGGCCGCCCCCGTCACCCGCCAGACCGCGTTGCCGACGTCGTCCGAGACGAGCAGCGCCCCGGTCTTGTCGAAGGCCACGTCCACGGGGCGCCCCTGCGCCTTCTCGTCGGCGTCGAGGAAGCCGGCCAGCACGTCCACCGGCGTGCCCGCGGGCCGGCCGTCGGCGAACGGCACGTAGATCACCTTGTAGCCGCTCTTCGGACGACGGTTCCACGAGCCGTGCTGGGCGACGAACAGGCCGCTGGTCCAGGCCGGGGGCAGGTTCGCGCCCCGCGAGAACGCGATGCCGAGCGAGGCCGTGTGGGGACCGAGGGCGTAGTCCGGCACGATCGCCTTGGCGACGAGGTCCGGGCGCTGCGGGGTGACGCGCTCGTCGACGTGCGGGCCGTAATAGCTGTAGGGCCAGCCGTAGAACCCGCCCTCCTTCACCGCGGTGACGTAGTCCGGCACGAGGTCGCTGCCGATCTCGTCGCGCTCGTTGACCGCGGCCCAGAGCGCGCCGGTCTCGGGCTCGATGCCCAACCCGTTCGGGTTGCGCAGGCCGGTGGCATATTCGCGGAAGGCCTTGGTCGCGATCGTGTATTCCCAGATCGCGGCGCGGCCCTTCTCGGCCTCGAGCCCGTTCTCGGCCACGTTGCTGTTCGAGCCGACGGTGATGAACAGCTTGGCGCCGTCGGGGCTCGCGACCACGTTCTTGGTCCAGTGATGGTTGATCCCGGCCGGCAGGTCGACGATCTTCTCGGGCGTCGCGCCGTTCTCGGTCCCGCCGGCCTCGTAGGGCACCCGCACCAGCGCGTCGGCGTTGGCGACGTAGAGGTCGCTGCCGACCAGCGCCATGCCGAACGGCGAGGTCAGGCCCTTCAGATAGACCGTCTTCACCTCGGCGACGCCGTCCCCGTCGCCGTCGCGGAGCAGCACGATCCGGTCCGGGCTCTTCACGCCGGCGCCGGCCCGATCCATGATCTTGCCCGCGATCCAGGCCTTCACGCCGGGAAACGTGCCGTCGGAGGGCGGGGTGTTGCTCTCGGCGACGAGCACGTCGCCGTTCGGCAGGGTGTAGAGCCAGCGCGGATGGTCGAGCCCCTCGGCGAAGGCTGCGACCGAGAGGCCGGCGGCCGGCGCGGGCTTGGCGCCCTTCGCCCAGCCGGTGGCGGGCGCGATGTTGACGGTGGGCAGCGGCGTCGCGTTCGGGGCGGGCAGCGTCGGGCTCGCCCCCTGGCCGTCGGCGAGCGGGAGCGACGCGCTCTCGGGATAGACCGCGAAGCGCACGAAGGCCGCGCCGCCGAGGAGGACCACGGCCAGCGCCGCGAGCCCGAGTTTTGCCAATGTCCGCATGTCGTTCCGTGAGTCCGTCGTTCGTCCGGCGGCCTGCCCCGCCGATCGGACGGGACCGGCCCTGCCGGATGATGATCTTGTCCGAGGATAAGAACCGAGCGGGCAATTGGCTCCGTTCGCACGCCGAGGGTGCCGGCGGCGCCCGGGGACGCGTATAGGACGGTGCGTGGGCCCCTCGCCGAAGGGTCGCGCTCCGGGCGCGAGCGGCGCGGGCGCCGAGCGAGCCCTCGATGACCGATGCGCCCCCAGGCC
>NZ_VRUV01000407.1:0-4184 GCF_008039455.1 Methylobacterium sp. WL116 | reverse complement strand
GCCCCCTCGAGGCTGTCGAGCGCCGCGCGGTAGGCTTCGGCCCGGGCGCGGCCCACCTCGCGGCCGACCGGGTCGTCGTCCTCGAGGCCGAGCCGGGCGAGCAGCGGGTTCAGGGTCAGGCCCTGGACCACGAGGGTGCCGAGCACCGTGCCGAAGGCGGCGAACACGATGAGGTCGCGCTGGGGGAAGCCCTGCGGCAGGGCGAGCGCCGTGGCGATGGTGAGGATGCCGCGCATCCCCGCCCACGACACCGCGATCGCGCCGCGGAAGGCGTGGCGGCCGGGCTCGGCGAAGGCGAGGCCGGGCAGGGCGGAGGCCGGCAGCACCCAGGCGATCCGCACCAGCACCACCGTGGCGAAGACCGCGCCGGCGAGCGCGAGCGCGCCGAGCTGGTCGGCGCCGGCGAGGCGCTGCAGGATCGGGCCGATCTGGATGCCGATCAGCACGAAGGCCAGCACGTTGAGCACGAACACCGCGGTGTTCCAGACCGCGTAGGAGATGATGCGGGTGCGCGGCGCGGTGATGCCGGGGGTGCCGCGCGCCACGGTGATCGCGAAGGCGACCAGCGTCAGCACCCCGGACATCTCCAGGCGCTCGGCCGCGATCCAGATGCCGAAGGCGGCCACGAACTGCAGCACGATGGTGCTGGCCGCATCCTGCACCCGCCGCATCCCGGCGACGAAGGCGAACCCCGCGAGCGGCCCGACGACCAGGCTCGCGACCACGCCGACGAGGAAGGTCGGGCCGACCTCGGAGGCGTGGAAGGCGCCGCTCGCGGCGGCCGCGACGCCGAGCCGGTAGATCAGCAGCGAGCCGGCATCGTTGAGCAGGCTCTCGCCGCGCAGGATGGTGGTGAGGCGGTGCGGCAGCGAGACGTGGCGCAGCACCGAGAGCGCGGCCACCGCGTCGGGCGGCGCGACGATCGCGCCGAGCACGATGCAGGCGGCGAGCGGCATGCCCGGCACCAGCAGCTTGGCGACGACGGCGACGGCGATCGTCGTCACCGCCACCGCGCCGAAGGCGAGGCCGGCGATCGGGCGCCAGTTCACCCGCAGGTCGCGCAGCGAGGTGGCGTAGCCGGCATCCATCAGCACGGGGGCGAGGAACAGCGCCAGCGCCAGCTCGGGGTCGAGCTCGAGGTTCGGCACGCCCGGCACGAAGGCCAGCCCGACGCCGCCGAGCGCCAGGAAGGCCGGATACGGCGCCCCGATCCGCCGCGCGAAAGCGGCCAGAAGCACCGCGCCGAACAGGACGCCGACGACCCAATCGAAGATGATCATGGATCGGAGATAGGGCGCTGCGGGCGGCGCGGCGCCGAAACGGCGAGCCGTCCGGCAACGCGCCGCGACCCGCACGCCCCGGCGGAGCAAGCTCGGGATTTGCCGAACCCAGGGCTTGTCGAACCCAGGATTTGCCCAGCTCAGGATTTGCCGAGCCGGTCGCGGATCCAGGCCTGTGCCGCGTCGAGGTCGACGAAGACGGGGGCCCGCGGGTCGTCGAGCGGCCCGAAGCCGGCCTCCAGGAACCAGCGGCCCGCCCCGTCCTCGTGCTGGTCGGACAGGCGCACCAGCACGGCGACGAGGAAGCCGTCGGAGAAGACGAGCCGGCTCTCGTGGTCGTCGCTTCCCGTGGCGACCTGCACGGGCTGCAGGAACAGGCTCATGCGGCGGCCCGCTCGCCGAGATGGAGGTAGTTGGGCTTGAATTCGGCCAGCGCCCTCAGCCGGGGCAGGTCGAGGATCCGCACCCGCTTGCCCCGGAACTCGATGAGCCCGGACCGGCGCAGCTCCTGCAGCGTGCGGTTGAGGTGCACGTTCGACAGGCCGGTGGTGTCGGCGAGATCCAGCTGCGTGAGCGGCAGGTCGTAGCTGTCGTCCTCGGCCAGCCCCACCACCTGCAGCCGGATGCGAAGCTCGCAGAACAGGTGCGCGAGCCGCTCCAGGGCCGAGCGGCAGCCGACGTTCACCAGCCATTCGCGCAGCGTCGCCTCGTCCACCAGCGTGGTCATCCGGAGCGCGCGGGCGATCCGGGGATGGTTCTCCATCACCTCGACCACCGTCCTCGGCGGGATCAGGACCACGCGGCAGGCCGACAGCGTGGTGATCGAGTGGTCCATCGCGTCCAGCAACGCCACGTCGAGGTCGCAGAGGTCGCCCGGGACCAGGTAGGCGGTGATCTGGCGGGTGCCGGTGGCGCGCACCTTGTGGCGGCAGGCGATGCCCTCCAGGATCAGGAACACGCCCTGCGGCGCGTCGCCCTCGCGGGCGAGGTCGGTCTGCGACGGGACGATCCGCGACGGGGCGCTGATCCGCTCCAGCAGCGCCTCGTCGGCCTCCGACAGGGCCGCGAAGCCCTCGAGCTTGCGCACGAGCGGGTTGCGGCCCCTCGCCGCCCGAAGCCGCCGGACCGGTGCGGTCGGCGCATCGCCGGCGGGCGCGCGGCCGACGGGCTCGACGTGGGTCGGGGGCGCATGGACCGCCCCCTCATGCGCCGGCGCCGATCCGGCGGCGGCCAAAGCCGGCTCGTCGAGGGCGGGCTGGTCGATGGCCGGCTCGTCGAGGGTCAGCGCATCGAGCAGGGCCACCACGTCCCAGGGCAGCGCCGGCTTGCGCAGCCAGGGCTCGTCCCGGACGTCGCGGGCGGCGGGGTCGTCGCGCTCGAGGCCGGAATGGACGAGGAAGGGCAGCCGGCACTGGCGCAGCCGCGCGATCAGGGCGTCGGAGGGTCCTTCCTTGAGCACCAGGTCGACGACCGCCACGCTCGGCGCCTCCCGCTCCAGTGACAGCAGCGCCTCGGCCGCCGTCGCGAACGGCCCGATCACCCGGTAGCCCGCCCCCTCCAGGGCGTCGCTCAGATCCATGGCGACGATCGCGTCGGCTTCGGCGACCAGCACCGCCGGTTGCTGGGCCACGTCTTTCATTCGGATCTCCGGACGCGAAGGCGGCCGCCCCTTCGGGCAGCGCAGAGAGCAAGGTTTCGAATTCTAGACATACGCGAATGCCGCCCGGAAGAGGCACGGGAGCTTCAGTACGATAGCCAACACTTGGGTCTGTCTGCAATCATACAAACATCGAGGCGCGAAACTTTTCGATTGACCTCGCCGCGGGCGAGCGCTCATCTGGCCCATCGCCTGCCGGGGAGACGAGGCGCGGGCGCCTGGGAGACAGCGCGTGCTCTTGCCCGATCGGGACCGAGCGATGCCGGCACCGCAGCGATCCAGCGTCCGCAACCGCTTGTTGAGGGCGCTCTCGCCCGCCGACTTCGCGTTGCTCCAGCCGGCCCTGCAGCCGGTCGCGACCGAGCTGCGACAGACCCTGATCACGCCCGACGAGCCGATCCGGACGCTGTACTTCCCCGAGGACAGCCTTGCCTCGATCGTCAGCGGGGCCGCCGGCAGGGTCGAGATCGGCGTGATCGGGCGGGAGGGCCTGGTCGGGGCCGCGCCGGTGCTGCTCGCCGTCGACCGGTCGCCGTTCCACCACTTCGTCCAGAGCCCGGGCGGGATGCTGTCCATCGCCACCGCGGACCTGCTGGCCGCGGTCGACGAGAGCCCGACCCTGCGCGGGCTGCTGCTGCGCTTCGTCCAGATCCTGATGCTGCAGACGGCGCAGACCGCCTTCGTCAACGCGGCCTACAACATCGACGTGCGCCTCGCCCGCTGGCTGCTGATGTGCCACGACCGGCTGGAGGGCGACGACCTCGTGCTCACCCACGAGTTCCTGTCCCTGATGCTGGGCGCGCAGCGCAGCAGCACGACCCTGGCGGTCCAGGCCCTGGAGGGGCACGGCCTGATCCGCGCGCGGCGCGGCCGCATCACGATCCTGAGCCGCGAAGGGCTGGAGGCGGTCGTGGACGACGGCTACGGCCTGCCCGAGCGCGAGTACGCCCGGTTGATCGGGAGCCTGTGATGCCGCGGTACTTCTTCCATGTCCGGCACCGCGAAGGCCCGGCGGGGCTGGCGATCGACGAGGAGGGCGACGAGCTCGCCGACGTGGAGGCCGCCCGCGCGCGGGCGCTCGCCGTCGCCCGCCGGATGATCGCGCAGGACCGCCTGACGCTGATCCGCGACTGGATGGTGTGCAGCTTCGAGATCGCCGACGAGGCCGGCGAGCGCGTGCTCACGGTGCCGTTCGGCGACACCGTCCCGGACGAGGACGGCCCGGGCTGACCCGCAGGCCTCGCGGC
>NZ_VRUV01000406.1:0-4194 GCF_008039455.1 Methylobacterium sp. WL116 | reverse complement strand
CGCCAGGGCGGCGTCGGCGGCCGCCGCCTCGCGCCGCGCGGAGTCGGCGGTGAGCTGCACGACGGCGTTGAGCTTCGGGTTGACCGCGGCGATGCGGGCCAGATGCGCCTCGACCACCTCCGCGGCGGTGACGCGCCGGGTGCGGATCGCCTCGGCCAGCGCGCTCGCGGAGGCGGCGGTGAGCGCGTTCGTGCCGCCCGCCCGGGCGGGCGATGCCGCGAGGGCCGCAGCCGTCGCGATTCCGCCGAGCAGGGCGCGTCGGTCGATGGTGGAGGTGTCGTGCACGGGCGTCATCCGCTGGGGTGTGGGGGACGAGGCATCTTCCGTGCCGACGAGCCGGGAAACACGCGGCGCGCCGGTCAGTACCCCTTCTTCACCTGCGCCAGCGCGCCGGTGAGGCCGCGGGCGATGCGGGCGCGCTCGTCGGGCGAGGCGTCGCGGGCGACGACGACGTATTCCCGGCGCGAGACCAGGGTCAGGCGCTGCAACCCGAACTCCTCGTCCTCGACCTGGGTGAGCTTGGTCCAGAGCGGGTTGAAGCGCCATTGGTGGCGCTCGCCGCGGTGGCTGACGCGGGTGAGCAGGATCTCGAGCTGGGAGATCATCACCTCCTCGAAGGAGCGGCCGCGGCGGAAGCTGACCTTGAGCGCGGCGTAGATCGCCAGCATGTCGAGGCCGAAGAAGCCGGCGACCGGCCAGAAGCCCATGCGCCAGCACCAGACCGAGATCACCAGCGAGACCAGGCAGCAGCCCGTCATCACCACCTTGAAGCCGGCGCGGCTCAGGGACTGGGCCGGCCGGATGGTGGCCGAGAACACCGGCCGGTCGATGGTATCGGGATCGAGGCCGTCCGGGTGGACGTGGAGGTTGCCGCTCGCCATGGGGCCAATATAACCCGACGATGCCAGCCAGGAAGCCGCCCGCCGTGAAGAAAGCCGCGATCGGGGGCACGCTCGCCCGACCGATCGTCGCACGCGCCACCCGCGCGCCCGATCCGGTCGGCCCCGAGGCCGTCGTCGCGATCTTCTCGCGCCTGCGGGCGGCCAATCCCGAGCCGCGGGCCGAGCTCACGTTCCTCAACCCCTACACGCTGCTCGTCGCGGTGGTGCTGTCGGCCCAGGCGACCGACGTCGGCGTGAACCGGGCGACCGGGCCGCTCTTCGCGATCGCCGACACCCCGGAGGCGATGCTGGCGCTCGGCGAGGACCGGGTGCGCGACTTCATCCGCACGATCGGGCTGTTCAACACCAAGGCGAAGAACGTGATCGCGCTCTCGCGCATCCTGGTCGAGCAGCACGGCGGGGTGGTTCCGCGCAGCCAAGCGGAGCTGCAGGTGCTGCCCGGCGTCGGCGCCAAGACCGCGAGCGTGGTGCTCAACGTCGCCTTCGGCGAGGCCCGCATCGCGGTCGACACCCACATCTTCCGTGTCGCCAACCGCATCCCGCTGGTGGTCGCCGCCACCACCGACAAGGTCCAGGCCGGGCTGGAGGCGCTGGTGCCCGAGCCCTTCCGCCTCAATGCCCACCACTGGCTGATCCTGTTCGGCCGCTACGTCTGCAAGGCGCGCAAGCCCGACTGCCCGAACTGCCCGATCGCCGACCTGTGCCGCTACCCGGACAAGACGGCGTGAGGGGCGCCCCGGTGTGAGGCCTGCAAGGGGGAAGGCATCCCGTCATCCCGCCCGCCATCCCGGGGCGCCGAAGGCGAGCCCGGGATGACGGGGCGGGGGCGGGAAGCGTGCGCGCGACGGACGAACGCCGCCGTCGACCAAGGCCGAGGAAGGCGCGCCGCGCGTATCCCCCACCCGGCTAACGCGTTGTGCTGCCAGCGCGCTTCGGGTAGTTTGCGGCACGGTCGCCGGGGTTCCCAGCCATGACATGTGCCCGCGGCCCGACCTCTCCCGAGGTCTGAACGCCGCGGAATCCGCGCACGTCTCGTCGCCAAGGAGCCACGGCCCGATGGACTTCCTCAAACCACGGTACACGCCTATGAACCGCCGCCGTCGCATCTACGAGGGCAAGGCGAAGGTCCTCTACGAGGGTCCGGAGCCGGGAACGCTCATCCAGCACTTCAAGGACGACGCGACCGCCTTCAACGCGAAGAAGCACGAGATCATCGACGGCAAGGGCGTGCTGAACAACCGGATCTCGGAGTTCGTCTTCCAGCACCTCAACGACATCGGCGTGCCGACCCATTTCATTCGCCGGCTCAACATGCGCGAGCAGCTGATCCGCGAAGTCGAGATCATCCCGCTCGAGGTGGTGGTGCGCAACGTCGCCGCCGGCTCGCTGGCGACGCGGCTCGGGCTCGAGGAGGGCACCCAGCTGCCGCGCTCGATCATCGAGTTCTACTACAAGAACGACGCGCTCAACGACCCGATGGTGTCGGAGGAGCACATCACCGCGTTCGGCTGGGCGACGCCCCAGGAGATCGACGACATCATGGCGCTGGCGATCCGCGTCAACGACTTCCTGTCGGGCCTGTTCCTCGGCGTCGGCATCCGCCTGGTCGACTTCAAGATCGAGACCGGCCGCCTGTGGGAGGGCGACATGATGCGCATCGTCGTCGCCGACGAGATCTCCCCGGATTCGTGCCGGCTGTGGGACATCAAGTCCGCCGACAAGCTCGACAAGGACCGCTTCCGCAAGGATCTCGGCGGCCTGATCGAGGCCTATACCGAGGTCGCCAAGCGGCTCGGGATCATGTCGGAGAACGAGAAGGTCCAGACCGGCGGACCGCGCCTGGTCCAGTAGGGCCGTCGACGGCGCCCGCGCGCAGCCGGGCGTGGGTCGAGAGATCGGGATCGAAGCCCGGATGATAATGGGGGTCCTGCACCAGCAGCGGCCCCCATCGCATTTTGAATGCCGCGACCTCGCGGGCGTGGCGGCTTTCGGCCTCCGGCGAGCGCTTTCGGCTCGCGCCCTCGCGGTGATGCAGCACCGCGCCTGGCACCATCAGCGTGCGGTGGCCGGCCGCGTTCAGGCGCAGGCACAGGTCGACGTCGTTGAAGTCGACCGCGAAATGCGCGGCGTCGAAGCCGCCGACCGCGCGGAACTTGGCCGCCTCGACCACGAGGCAGGCGGCGGTGACGGCCGAGACCGCATGCGTCGCCCGCAGGCGCATGCCGTCGCCGGGGGCGTCCCCGGGGAAGTGCCGATGCGCATGGGTGGCGAGGCCTCCGGTGCCGAGCACGATGCCGCCGTGCTGGATCCGGCCCTCCCCGTCGAGCAGCTTGGCGCCGACCGCGCCGATCTCGGGCCGCAGCGCCTCGCGCACCATCCGCCCGAGCCAGTCCGGCCTGAAGGCCTCGACGTCGTTGTTGACGAAGGCGAGCAGCGCGCCCCGCGCCAGCGCGGCGGCGGCGTTGTTCATGCCGGCGAAGTCGAACGGCCCCGGGCAGGCGACGACGCGCACCCCCTCGCCTTCGAGGGCGCGGAAGTAGGCCAGGGTCTCGGGCGCGCGGCTGTCGTTGTCGGCGATCAGGATCTCGAGGCTCGGCCAGTCGGTGCGGGTGCGCAGGCCGTCGAGGCACGCGCGTAGCAGATCGACCCGGTCGCGGGTCGGGACGATGACGCTGACCAGGGGAAGCGGATCGGGCAGCGGATGCAGGGCCGAGACGACGCCGTCGGGTTCGCGCGCGAGCCGGGTCGCGGCCCGACCGGTGCGGTCGAGGTGCCGGCGTAGGCTGGCGAGCCGGGTTTCGAGATGGGCGTCTTGCGGCCCCCGCCTTCCCTCGCCCTGAAGCGGGAGAGGGTGGGCCTCGCGCGAGCGAGGGTCGGGAGCGGGGAGCGCCGTGACCGGATCGGTCGCTCCCCTCTCCCGCTCGCCTTCGGAGGGTCCCCTCCCCCGCAGAGGGGGGAGGGAAGGCGCGCGGTCGGAAGCGAGGTCCGGCCCGATCCGAACCGACACGATCCCCGGCAGGTGCCCGATCGCGTCCGGGCCGAAGCGCTCGACGATGCGCAAGGCGGCGTCGAGGGCCGAGATCTCCGCGTCCCCGCCGGCGATCGCGCAAAGGCTCGTCCAGCGCACGGCGAGCACCGGGCCGAGCCAGTCGACGGCCATCAGGTAGTCGGGATCGAAGGCCGGGCGCAGCAGCGGGAACACCGGGCCGCCGGGCGAAGCCTGGACCAGCGCGTCGCCGTAGAGCGCGTGCAGGCTCGGATCGGCGGCGAAGGCGGCGGCGAAGGCCCGGCG
>NZ_VRUV01000405.1:0-4198 GCF_008039455.1 Methylobacterium sp. WL116 | reverse complement strand
GGCGCGTGCGGCGATCGCCGCCTTCGCCGCGCCGGCCGCCCGCGAGCGCGGCACGGCCGCGTTCCGGGGCCGAACGATCGACCGATCCCATGCCGATGAGGCCCATCGCATCGTCGCCCTGGCCGACGCCATCGCGGTGCGCCGGCCGTGAGCGACGCGCTGCCCGAAGTCGGCATCCGTGGGCTCGATCCGCGGCTGGCGGGGTGGGGGTTTCCGCGATGGGGCTCGGCCCAGGCCGCCGGCCTCGACCTCCATGCCTGCCTCGACGCGGCGCTCGACCTCGCCCCGCAGGGGCCGCCGGCGCTGATCCCCGCCGGCTTCACTGTGCTGATCCGGGATGCCGGCTGGTGCGGGCTGATCTTCCCCCGGTCTGGCCTGGGCCATCGCGCCGGGCTGGTGCTCGGCAACGGCACCGGGGTGATCGATGCCGACTACGAGGGCCCGCTGCTGATCTCGGCCTGGAACCGCAACCCGGCGGGCGACCCGATCCGGATCGCGCCGGGCGAGCGCATCGCGCAACTGGTGTTCACGCGGGTCGCGCGGCCGCGGCTGGTCGTGACCGACGCGGATGAGCCGGCATCGGCGCGGGGCGTCGGCGGGTTCGGGTCGAGCGGCCGGTGACGAGGCCACGAAGGAGCGCGCTACTTCCCTCCCCCCGCTGCGGGGGAGGGTGGCCCGCGAAGCGGGTCGGGAGAGGGGAGCGCCGTATCAGGAAGCGTCGCACCCCTCTCCCGACCCTCGCTGACGCGAGGCCCACCCTCCCCCGC
This sequence comes from Methylobacterium sp. WL116, assembly GCF_008039455.1. Lineage (NCBI taxonomy): Bacteria > Pseudomonadati > Pseudomonadota > Alphaproteobacteria > Hyphomicrobiales > Methylobacteriaceae > Methylobacterium > Methylobacterium sp. WL116. The sequence goes on along the minus strand of NZ_VRUV01000405.1, from coordinate 3,431 downwards.
AGAGGGGGGGAGGGAAGTGAGCGCGGTCAGCCGAAAGCCCCGCGCTGCGTCTACTCCGCCGCCGCCTTCGTCGCGACGCATCCCTCCTCGGGTAGGCCGAAGCGGCCGATCGTGTCCTGCAGGCGCAGGGCCGCGTTGATCAGCGCCATGTGCGAGAAGCCCTGCGGGGTATTGCCGCGCTGCTCGCCGGTCTCCGGGTCGATCATCTCGGCGAACAGCCCGACGTCGTTGCCGCGCGCCAGCAGACGCTCGAACGCCGCCTTGGCCTCGCCGGTGCGGCCGTCGAGCGCCAGGCAGCCGACGCGCCAGAAGGCGCAGGCGGTAAACGTGCCCTCGTCGCCCGTGAGCCCGTCGTCCATGCGGTAGCGGTAGATCAGGTCGCCGACGCCGAGCTCGTCCTCGATCGCGGCCAGCGTCTTGCGCAGGCGCGGGTCGCTCGGGTCGATCGCGCCGAACAACGCCACGCGCAGCACCGCCGCGTCGAGGTGGTGCGAGCCGTAGGCGCCGGTGAAGGCCTGCCGCTCCTCGTTCCAGGCCTTCTCCAGGTAGTCGGCGCGGATCTCGGCGGCGATCCGCTCCCAGGTCTCGATCTTCTCCGGCGGCACGCCCTCGATGTTGCGGCCGATCCGGGCGGCGTCGTTCAGCGCCACCCAGAGCATCGCCTTGGTGTGGAGCTGGTGGCGCGGGCCGGTGCGCAGCTCCCAGATGCCGTCGTCGGCCTCGTCGCGGCAGGCGATGGCGCGGCGGGTGAGGTTGTCGAGCACCTCGGGCAGGCGGTCGTGGACCTTCTCCGGCGGGTCGTACTCGACCGCTTCGAGGAAGACGCAGAGCGCGCGCACCAGCTCGCCGTAGATGTCGTGCTGGTCCTGGCCCTCGGCGGCGTTGCCGATCAGCGGCGGCCCGACGTCGCGCCAGCCGGAGAGGTGGTCGAGCTCCTCCTCCGGCGGCATCGCCTCGGCGATGCCGTAGAGCAGCTTGGTGTCGCGGCCGAAGCTGCCGTCCGCTTCGCGCAGGAAGCGCAGGAACTCCGAGGCCTCGCGGACGTAGCCGAGCATCACGAAGGCGGTGACGGTGAAGGTCGCGTCCCGCATCCAGGTGAAGCGGTAATCGTAGTTGCGGTTGCCCGGAACCGCCTCGGGCAGGCCGGCGGTGGCCGCCGCGACGATGGCGCCCGACGGCGAGTAGGTCAGCAGCTTCAAGCACAGGGCCGAGCGCAGCACCGCGTCGCGATAGGGGCCGTGATAGGTGCAGCGCTCGCTCCAGCGCCGCCAGTAGTCGATGGTCGCCGCGACCCGGCGCTCGGCGCCGGCGAAATCGTCGATCGCGGCCCGCTCCCCGTCCTCGCCGTGGGTGAGGACGAGGTAGGCGGTCTCGCCCGCCGCGATCGCGAACCGGCTCACCGCGACCGCGCCGTCGAGCCTCGGCTCGGGCGCAGCGTTGACGCGGAGCCGCTGCTTGCCGGCCTCGAACAGCACCGTCGCGCCGTCGGCTATCGGGATGCCGTCGCAGCGGGCGTAGTCGAAGGTCGGGTGCACCAGGAAGCGCCCGGCGACGTGGCCGTCGATGCAGGTGAGCAGGCGGATCAGGCGGCTCTCGCCCTCGCCGTCGGGCCCTTCCTCGGGCTCGGGGGTCGGCGGGTTGACCGGCATCACGTCGACCAGCCGGGCGCTGCCGGTCTCGGTGACGAAGGTCGTCTCCAGCACGTTGGTCTCGGGCAGGTAGCGCCGCGAGGTCGAGCGCAGGCCCTCGAACGCGATCCGGCAGGAGCCGCCCTTGTCGTCGTCGAGCAGCGCGAGGAACAGGGCCGGCGAATCGTGACGCGGCCAGCACAGCCAGTCGACCGAGCCGTCGCGGGCGATCAGCGCGGTTGAGTGGGTGTCGCCGATGACGGCGTAGTCTTCGATGGGCTTGTACAAGGCGATGCGTTTCCCGGAGGCTCGACCCGTTCTAACGCGTCGCATCCCCGGTTCGACCGTGCCTGACGAAATGTCACATAGGTTTATGTCCCGGCGTGGAATTCGGCGACGTGCTCGGCGACGATCGCGTCGAACGAGGCGTCGGCGGTGAAGCCGAGGTCGAGCGCGCGTTCGGTGGCGAAGGCCTCGGGCCAGGTCTCGATGATGCGGGCGACGGCCGGATCGGGCTCGCGGCGGATCAGGGCGACCGCCTTGTCGCCGCCGACCTTGCGCAGGGCCTCGATCTCCTCGGCCACGGTGGCCGACACCCCCGGCAGCGTCAGCGCACGCCGCAGCCCGAGGCGGGCGAGGTCGAGCCCGGCCGCGTGGAGCAGGAAGCCGATCGCGGCCGAGGGGCTCGCGAACCAGTGGCGCACGGTCTCGGGCACCGGCAGGATCGCCGGCTGGCCGGCCAGCGGCTCGCGGATGATTCCGGAGAAGAACCCCGACGCCGCCTTGTTCGGCTTGCCCGGGCGCACGCAGATCGTCGGCAGGCGCAAGGCGATGCCGTCGAGGAAGCCGCGACGGGAATAGTCGGCGACCAGCAACTCGCCCATCGCCTTCTGGGTGCCGTAGGAGGAGGCCGGCGTGACGATCCAGTCGTCGCCGATCACCGGCGGCAGCGGCGGCCCGAACACCGCGAGCGAGGAGGTGAACACCACCGTCGGCCGGTAGCCGTCGGCCAGGTGCGCGCGCCGGATCGCGTCGAGCAGCAGGCGGGTGCCGTCGAGGTTGACCCGGTAGCCGAGCTCGAGGTTCGCCTCCGCCTCGCCCGAGACGACGGCTGCGAGGTGGAAGACGAGGCCGGGCCGCCCGGCGATGGCGGCGTCGGCCGCGCCCGGCGCGGTGAGGTCGGCGGCCTCGGTGCGGACGTTGCCGGCGAAGCCCGCGGGCGCGTCGGGCTGGACCACGTCGATCAGGGTCAGCGCGTCGAGCAGCGCGCCGCCGACGGCGCCGGACGCGACCAGGGCCTTGGTGAGCCGGCGGCCGATCATGCCGCCAGCGCCGAGGATCAGGGCGTGCATGGGAAGCTCCTTGGTCGGCATGTTCGGCCGCGATCGATCTGCGTTGCCCTACCGGCTCCCCCCCCGCACCCAAGTCGGGCCTGCCCACTTGTGCACACGACTTGGGCACACAAGGTGCGGATCTCGGGCAAGCCCGAGATCCGTCGGGGGGGAGGGAAGGCGCGACGAGACTTTCGAAGGCGGTCAGGGAAGCGAGAAGCACCCGTATCGCTCACTGCATCAGGGCGAGCGCGCGCAGGAAGAAGTCGCGGCCGCCGAAGTTGCCGGATTTTAGCGCAAGCAGCATCGGATCGCCGCCGGCCGTGCGCAGGACGGGGACGCCGGCGGCGATCTCGGGGCCGAGCAGGAAGGCCTTCAGCCCGAGATGGTCGACCACCGCGCCGGAGGTCTCGCCGCCGGCGACCACGAGCCGGCGGACGCCGCAGGCGACGAGGTCCGCGGCGAGCCGCGC
>NZ_VRUV01000404.1:0-4207 GCF_008039455.1 Methylobacterium sp. WL116 | reverse complement strand
GGACGGCGGCGACGCGGTCGACCTCGCCGACCGGGTCGAGCGCTTCCGCCGCGACCGCGGCCAGCGCGCCGCCGATATGCGCCGGATGGCGCAGGGCTGGGCACGGTCGGCCGCCGCATCCGGCGAGCGCGAGGCTCCCGAGCCGAGCGCCGGATCGTTGCTGGCGCTGGCCTATCCCGACCGGGTCGCGAAGGCGCGCGGGCGCGAGGGCGAGTTCGTGATGGCCAACGGCCGGGCCGGGCGCCTCGACTCCGCCTCCCCGCTCGCCCGCGAGCCGTTCCTCGTCGTCGCCGACATCGTCGGCGCCGCCGGCAACGCCCGCATCCTCGCCGCCGCCGCGATCGACCTCGACGCGATCGAGGCCGGCTTCGCCGACCGGATCGAGGGCGTCACGCAGGTGACCTTCGACGCGGCGGCACGGGCGCTGCGGGCCCGCAGCCTGCGCCGTCTCGGCGCCGTCACGCTCGGCGAGCGCACGCGCCCGGTTCCGCCGGATCTCGACTCGGCCAAGGTCCTCGCCCGCGGCATCGCCGGGCTCGGCCTCGAGCGCCTGCCCTGGACCCCGGCGCTGACGCAGTGGCGCGCCCGCATCGCGTTCCTGCGCGCGGCGGAAGGTGGCGACTGGCCCGATCTGGCGGACGGCGCCCTCGCCGGGACGGTCGAGGACTGGCTCGCACCCGCCCTCGTCGGCCGCCTCGGCCTCGACGCCGTCACCGCCAGCGACCTCGGCGAGGCGCTGCAGGGGCTGCTGCCCTGGCCCCTCCGGGCTCGCCTCGACGCCGAGGCGCCGACCCATGTCGAGGTGCCGACCGGCTCGCGGATCCCGATCGACTACGAGGCCGAGGGCGGCCCCGTCCTCGCCGTGCGGGTGCAGGAGCTGTTCGGGCTGGCGACGCATCCGACCATCGGCCGGGTGCCGCTCGTGCTCCACCTGCTCTCGCCCGGCCACCGTCCGGTGCAGATCACCCGCGACCTCCCGGGCTTCTGGCGCGGCTCCTGGAGCGCCGTGCGCACCGAGATGCGCGGCCGCTATCCGCGCCACCCCTGGCCGGAGAACCCGCTGGAGGCGCCGCCGACCCGCCGCGCCAAGCCGCGCGGCACGTGAGCGCGAACGGCAGGTAACAGGTGACAGGTGACAGGCGGCGGGCGCGATGCGACCGTGACACGAAGCCGGGCGCGACCGCCCCCCGCGAGATCGAGACTCCGCCCGCATGCCGACCGAAGAACCGAAGAATCCCGAAGCCGGGCAGCCCGAGGGCGACGGCTGGACGCCGATCCACGACACCGGCTTCATCGCCCATGTCGGCCCGGTCTACGTCCGCGACGGCGCCTACGCGTTCCGGGCCGCCGACAAGCACGCCAACCTGATCGGCGTCGTCCACGGCGGGATGCTGATGAGCTTCGCCGACCGGGCGCTGGGCGAGACCGCGATGCGGGCGGCCGACGGGGCGAACTGCGTGACGATCCAGATGGAGATGCAGTTCGTCGACACCGCGCGGCTGGGCGACTGGATCACCGTGGCGCCGGAGGTGATCAAGCGCACCGGCTCGCTCGTCTTCCTGCGCTGCGAGCTTCGGCACGCGGCGCGCGTCGTCGGCGTCGCCTCCGGCGTCTGGAAGATCCTGCGCCGGCGCCCGGAGGCGCCCCCCGTTCCCGGACCGACCGGCGACGCTATCTGAGAGCGCCATGACCACCTCCGACGATCCGACCCTGAGCCGCCTCGGCGCGGCCCTGGCCGACCTGCCCAGGCGCGGCCTGCCGCCGGTCGAGACCTGGAACCCGCCCGATTGCGGCGCGATCGACATGCGCATCGCCGCCGACGGCACGTGGTTCCACGCCGGCACGCCGATCCGCCGCCCGAAGATGGTCAAGCTCTTCGCCTCGATCCTGCGGCGCGAGCCCGACGGCACCACCGTCCTGGTCACGCCGGTGGAGAAGGTCTCGATCGTGGTGGAGGATGCGGCCTTCGTCGCCGTCGAGATGGCGGTCGACGGCGCGGGCGAGGCGCGCCGCATCAGCTTCCGCACCAACGTCGACGACCTCGTGCCCGTCGACGCCGAGCACGAGCTCCGCTTCGCGCAAGGCGAGGCCGGCGCGCTCAAGCCCTATCTCCACGTCCGCCGCGGCCTCTGGGCGCTGGTGACGCGGGCGCTCACCTACGACCTCGTCGCCCTGGCCGAGGAACGCGACCTCGACGGCGCCCCCTGGCTCGGGATCGCCGCCGGCGGCCGCTTCCACCGCATCGCCCCGGCCGATGCGGCGTGAGCATCGTGGGCAGCCCGACCCGCGACGCGGACCTCGCCGACTTCCTGGCGCGCGCCGAAGCGCGTCTCGCGCGCGACCCGCTCGGGCCGGACGACCCGACCTCGAACCCGCGCGGCGACCACAGCCTGGAGCCCGACGGCAGCGCCGTGATCCCGCCGCCGCCCCATCGCCGGGCGGCCGTGCTGGTGCCGGTCGTCGCGCGCGACGCCGGCCTCGCGATCGTGCTGACGCAGCGCGCCGCCCACCTGCGCGACCATTCCGGCCAGGTCGCGCTGCCCGGCGGCAAGATCGACCCGACCGATGCGAGCCCGCACGCGGCGGCCTTGCGCGAGGCCGAGGAGGAGATCGGCCTGTCGCCGGAGCGCGTGCGGATGCTGGGCTACCTCGATCCCTACCTGTCCGGCACCGGGTTCCTGGTGGCGCCGGTGATCGGTCTGATCGACCCGGAGGCGCGCCTGGCGCCGAACCCGGCCGAGGTCGACGCGATCTTCGAGGTGCCCCTGGCGGTGCTCGCCGACCGCGCGCGCTACGAGCTGCGGATACGGGTGTGGCAGGGGCGCGAGCGGCGATTCTACGCCCTCCCCTACGGCGAGCGGCTGATCTGGGGTGTGACAGCGGGCATCCTGCACAACCTCGCCGAACGGCTCGATTTCGGGCGGCCGAAGGCCCAATCTTAAGCCGCGCGGGGATCGCCCGCGCCCAACGATCGGGTGCCATGCTGCGTCGCTTCGTGGAGGAGTTCGGGCTCTTCCTGCTGCCCTTCGGGCTGTTCTTCGTCTACCTGCTGCTCGTCGGCCGCAACCCGCTGCAGCGGGCGCACTGGGACGCCCAGGCCTTCCGCCTCGTCCTGGCCGGCTTGGCCGTGGTGATCGCCTCGATGGTCGCCTCGGGCCTGTTCTCCGAGCGCCATGCCGCCGGCTTCGTGCCGACCCACATGGAGAACGGCCGCCTGGTGCCGGGCGAGTTCCGCTGATGCGCAGCCTCGACCCCGAGGGCCCGGCACGGCTGCTCGCCAGGCCGGAGGTGCGGGCGGCGCTCGGCGCCCTGGACCAGGCCAGCGAGGAGACCCGCCTCGTCGGCGGCTGCGTCCGCGACGCGCTCCTCGGGATCGACGCCGCCGACATCGACCTGGCGACGACGCTGCTGCCCGACGCCGTGATCGCCCGCGCGCAGGCGGCGGGCCTCAAGGCGGTTCCGACCGGGATCGAGCACGGCACCGTCACGCTGGTCGTCGCCGGCCGACCGGTCGAGGTCACGACCCTGCGCGAGGACGTCGAGACCGACGGGCGGCACGCGGTCGTCCGCTTCGGCCGCGACTTCGTGCGCGACGCCGAGCGGCGGGACTTCACGGTCAACGCGCTCTCGCTCGGGGCCGACGGCACGCTGCACGACACCACCAGCGGCCGCGCCGACCTCGCGGCCGCCCGCGTCCGCTTCATCGGGGACCCCGCGACCCGGATCCGCGAGGACGCCCTGCGCATCCTCCGTTTCTTCCGCTTCCATGCCCGCTTCGGCGAGGGCCGACCGGACGCGGACGCGCTCGCCGCCTGCATTGCCGCGCGGGCGGCCCTCGACGGCCTGTCGCGGGAGCGCGTGCGATCGGAATTCCTGAAGCTTCTGGCCGCGGCGCGTGCGCTCGAGGCGGTCGATGTCCTCGCCGAGACCGGCCTCCTGGCCCGCATCACCGGGGGCGTCGCCGAGAGGGGGCGTCTGTCGCGCGCGATCGCGGCCGGCGCTCCGACGATCCACCGGCTCGCCGCCCTTTCCGTGACGACGCGGGCCGATGCCGAGCGCCTCGCCGAGAGCCTGCGCCTGTCCAAGGCCGAGCACGTCGCCCTCGAGGCTTATGCCCGCGCCCTCGCCGCGCTGAAGACCCGGGCCGTGATCGACATTCCGGCGCTGCGGGCGCTCGCGGCCGAGCACGGAACGGCGGCCCTGGGGG
>NZ_VRUV01000403.1:0-4209 GCF_008039455.1 Methylobacterium sp. WL116 | reverse complement strand
GGAAGCCCGTCCGCGGCCGGCCCCGCGATGCCTCCCGCCCACCGTCTGAAAGGTCTGGTCCCGACCGGCTTCGCCGTCGTGCTCGCCCTGCTGTTCGCGGGCGACGCGTCGGCGCAGAACGCCAAGGCCGAGGCGCCGATCCCCGCCGCCACCCTCGCGCTGATGGCGGCCAAGGGTACGAGCCCGCAGGCGCCGGTGCTGTTCCGGGCCTACAAGAAGGATTCCGAGATCGAGGTGTGGAAGAAGGCCGCCGGCGGCCGCTTCGTCTACCTCAAGACCTTCCCGATCTGCCGGTGGTCCGGCCAGCTCGGTCCCAAGCGCAAGAACGGCGACCGGCAGACGCCGGAGGGCTTCTACATGGTGCCGCAGCGCCAGATGAACCCGAACTCGCACTACTACCTGTCCTTCGACGTCGGCTACCCGAACGCCTACGACCGGGCGCATGGCGGCACCGGCTCGGCGGTGATGGTGCACGGCGTGTGCTCGTCGATGGGCTGCTTCGCGATGATGGACCACACCGTCGGCGAGATCTACGCGATCGCCCGCGACGCGCTGAAGGGCGGGCAGGCGGCGTTCCAGTTCCAGGCCTATCCGTTCCGGATGACCGCGGAGAACATGGCGCGCTATCGCACCGATCCGAACATCGGGTTCTGGCGCGAGCTCAAGGCGGGCGCGGACCGGTTCGAGGCGACCGGCGACGAGCTGCAGGTCGGCGTCGAGGGCGGCCGCTACGTCTTCGCGCCGTCGAAGGACCCGGCCAAGGAAGCCGCCGTCGTCACCCGCCGGGCGGCGGAGGAGGCCCGCATCGCCGCCTTCGTCGACGATGGGGCGGCCGCGATCCGCACCAGCTATTCCGACGGCGGCCAACACGCTTTCTGGGCGGCGCTCGCCGCCAAGGGCACGTCGCTCGGCGAGGTCAGCCGCCCCGAGGCGCTGGCCTATGCCGGGTTGGAGACGATCGTCATCCCCGCCCGTCGGCGCGCGCCACCGGTGCCCGAGGTGACCTGGGCCGCCTGGGCGGCGCCGGGCTCGCCCCTGTCCCCGACCCATATGGCCGGCTTCGTGCCGTCCTACGAGCGCGAGGCCGATCGCTTCGACGGCCTCGATTCCCGCTACCGGGACCGGCTTCCGCGGCTCGTCCGGGCGGCCGGCGCCAGCGATCCGACGGTGCCCGTTCGGGCTCCGACCGGTCCGCTCGCCCTCGCCGAACGCCCGTGATCTCCGAAACGCGAGGCGTGGATGGGACTTATCCCATGTGCGGGCTCGCACATCGCAGCGTGCGGCGGCCACCCATCTCAACCCCTGTCAGAGAGCGGCGATGAGAAAACCACCGTCCGCCCACCGCCTCGGTCGCATTGACGGCGAAGCGGAGAACGGTTCCAGATCGAAGGCGATCGGACCATCCGAACGAAAACGACCCGTGATGACGATGTCGAGAAGTCCAGTATCGGACGGCGGTCTCACGCTGCGCTTCTGGGGCGTGCGTGGTTCGACGCCGGTGAGCGGCCCGGAATACGCCGAGTTCGGCGGCAACACCCCGTGCATGGAGGTGCGCTGCGGCGAGCGCCTGTTCGTCGTCGATGCCGGCTCCGGCCTCTACGCGTGCGGCCAGCACAACCGGCAGGACCTGCCGAGGGACGTCGATCTTCTCTTCAGCCATCTCCATCTCGACCACACCGGCGGACTGCCGTTCTTCAAACCGGCGGTGTTCGATCCCGAGCGGACCGTCCACACCTGGTGCGGGAACCTCGACGGGCAGTCGGCCGAGGACACGCTCGGTCGGTTATACGCGCCGCCGCTCTTCCCGGTTACACTCGACGTCCTGCCCTGCACGCTCAAGCATCACGGCTTCCGCGCCGGCGAGACCCTGACCTTCTCCGACGGCGCGACCGTCGACACGATCCTGCTCAACCATCCCCAGGGCTCTGTCGGCTATCGGTTCGAGCATGACGGGAAACGGCTCTGCATCATCAGCGACATTGAGCACACCGATCCCTGGCCGGACGCCGCCCTGATGCGCTTCGTCGAGGATGCCGACCTGATCGTCTACGACGGCATGTTCACCGACTGCGAATACCCGACCTGCCGCGGCTGGGGCCACTCGACCTGGCAGAAGGGCGTCGAGCTGGCGCAGGCCGCCGGCGTGAAGGCGCTGGCGATCATCCACCTGCATCCATGCCACTCCGACGCGACCCTGCGCGCGGTCGAGGCGGACATGCAGGCGATCATGCCGACGGCCTACATTGCCCGCGAGCGCCAGCGCGTCGAGGTCGGCGCGACGCCGGCGCTGCGTCGCGAGCCGCTGATCCGCATCGCCTGACACCGTCACGGCTCACGCCACCGGGCGTCGGCGCCCGCGCATCAGGTAGGCGAAGAAGCCGAACAGCGCGACGCCGATGATCACGCCGCTCCAGCCGAAATTGGTGAGCACCTGCCCGTCGATCGGATGGCCGATCCGGCCGAGCGCCACGAGCAGGCCGAGCGCCGCGATGACGGCCGAGACGAGCATTCCGAGGATCATGGCAGGTCCGGCGTAGTGGTCCAGGATGGCGGCCGTCGCCTCGCGACGGCTTCACTTGCCAGAATGCTTACCCGTGGTTGCCGTTCCGGCGCGCCCGTTCACGGAGGCGTGCGCTGCGGTACGGTTCACCGGTCGCGGCTCGCAGCCAGTGCGCCCGCGACGAGCGGCGCCAGGATCGCGTCCGCCGCGCGGGTGATCGCGGGGCCGGCCGCGGACGGGCTTCCGGCATCGAAGGGCGGGCGCGGCGCGTATTCCGCCACGAGCTGGCTGGTGCGGGCATAGGCCTCGCCGCGGAGCTTGGCCGCGAGCGCCAGGGCGAAATCGAGCCCGGCCGAGATGCCGGCCGCGGTGGCGCGGTCGCGATCGAACACCACGCGTTCGTCGACCGGCACCGCGCCGAGCAGCGGCAGCACGGCGTCGCGCACGCACCAGTGCGAGGTCGCGCGGTACCCCGAGAGCAATCCCGCTGCTCCGAGGATCAGCGACCCGGTGCAGACGCTGGCGACCCAGGCGGCCCGGTCGGCGCGATCGCGCAGGAAGGCGAGGGTCGCAGCGTCGCGCATCTGGTCGGGCGTGCCGTCCCCGCCGGGAACGAACAGCACGTCGAGGTCGCGCGGGCAGGTCTCGAAGTCGGCGGTGGCGAGGAGGGCGAGCCCGGTGTCGCTCGCCACGGGACCTGCCGCCCGTGCGACGAGATGCAGGTTTCCCGGTGCGAGGCCCGCGAGGATCTCCTGCGGCCCGACGACGTCGAGCGCCGTCATGCCCGGAAACAGCAGCATGGCGATCCGCACCGGGCGACCGTCCGGGATCACCGCGGGTTCGGGCGCGGTGCTTGCCGCCGATCCTCCGACGAGGCCAGTGCAGGCCAGGGCTGCGGCGACGAAGGCGCGGCGATCCACGAAACGGCTCCGGTGTCGGCGACGCCTGCGGCGCATCGCGACCATATGGGGTTTTCGGCTAGGAAGGCGCGGTCGGGCTCGCCGATATGGGCTCGCGAGCGTCTTCGGCCCCGGTCGGGGTGTTCGCAGCGCCGACGGCCGCCTATGACGAGAGCACCCATCCCGGCCGTTCGCAGCCGGATCGTCACCGCGGGGCCTTCGCATCGTGAACGTCTATTCCAGCCTCGAACGCCGCTTCGCCCGCCTCGACGCGATCGGCGCCGCCGCCGGCATCCTCGGCTGGGACTCGCAGACCCTGATGCCGGACGGTGCCGCCGACGGCCGCGCCGACCAGCTCGCGGTCCTGCGCGGCATCGCCCACGAGATCCTGACGGCGCCCGAAACCGCCGACGCGCTGTCGGCTGCCGACGAGACCGCCCTCGACCCGTGGCGGGCTGCGAACCTCGCCGAGATGCGCCGCCTCCACGCCCATGCCGCGGCGGTGCCGGGCGACCTCGTCGAGGCGAGCTCGCGGGCGATCTCGAAGGCGGAGATGGTCTGGCGCGAGGCCCGCGCGCAGTCGGATTTCAGGATGCTGCTGCCGCACTTGGCCGAGGTGCTGCGACTCCAGCGCGAGATCGGGGCGATCAAGGGGGCGGCCCTCGGGCTCGGCACCTACGACGCGCTGCTCGACGAGTACGATCCGGGCATGCGGCGCGCGACTATCGATCCGCTCTTCGCCGACCTGCGCACCCGGCTTCCCGGGCTGGTGGCCGAGGCACGCGAGCGGCAGGCGCGCGAGCCCGCGCC
>NZ_VRUV01000402.1:0-4213 GCF_008039455.1 Methylobacterium sp. WL116 | reverse complement strand
CGCCGGCCGCGCGTCCCGCGTCCCCGGTCCGCCCGACGGCAGGCCCGGCATCCGGCGACAAGCGCGGCTGGCTGTCCGATCTGCTGACGCGGGCCTCGCTCGACGACGAGGACGAAGCCGGCGTCGCCGAGCCCCCCGTCCCTGCCCCGGGCACGTCGAAGGCCGCGGTGGAGACCGGTCGGATCGCCCTGGAGACGATCTCGGCCGACATCGCGCGGATGATCGACCACCGCACGGCGGTCGACCTGTGGGAGCGTTATCGTCGCGGCGAGCCGAACCTGTTCGACATCAAGATCTACACGCCGCAGGGCAAGCAGACCTTCCTGGAGATGCAGCGCCGCTACCGTGCCGACGCCGAGTTCCGCCGCACCGTCGACCGCTACGTCAGCGAGTTCGAGCGCCTGCTCGGCGACGTGGCCCGCAACGACCGCGACGCGGCCCGCGCCGACGCCTACCTGACCTCCGAGACCGGCAAGGTCTACACGATGCTCGCCCATGCGAGCGGGCGGTTCGAGGGCGCCTGACGTCTGCTGGACGCGAGAAGGGCGGCTCCATCGGGGCCGCCCTTCGTTTGTCCGATCACAGGAGCCCGAGACCGACCAGCTCGCGGCGCAGGGCCTCGGGCATGGCGGCGAGGTCGGCGGCGGCGCCGATGCCGAGGTCCCCCGGCGCATCGCGCTGGGTCAGGTAGCGCCACCCCTGGAACGGTCGGCACGGCCGCGGCGTCACCGCGACGATCGCCGGATCGAGGACGAGGCGGCAGCGGCCGATGCCGTCGTCGCCGGTGACGAGGTCGATCGCGGTGATCGCCTGGCGGCAGCTCAGCGTGCCCTTGATCACCCAGTAGATCGAGCCGTGCCCGGCGATCTCGGCCCGCCGCTTCGGGACCATCCGTGTGGTGTGGACCGGCGCCGGATCGGCACCGAGCCGCAACGCCTCGTCGCGGAACCGGGATTGACGCGCCTCCAACTCGTCGATCGAGGCGGGGCCGACGCAGAGCTTGAGCAGGTGAAGGGCCACGATGTCGTCGGTCTCTCGCAGGCGCCGGGCGATGCGCGGAGGGTGTAACGCCGGATCATTGCGGCGAACGCGCGACCCTTCGTCCTGGCTACAGGTTCCGGCCGCGCGATCGTTGCTACGCGTCGGTCATCGCCTCGATCATGCCTTCGGGATCGCTCACGAACTGCCGCAGGATCCGGAAATGCTCGGTGTCCTGAAGGGCGACGGGCTCGAGGCCGTGCCGGCTCATCCGCAGCAGCCGTGCGCCGGGATGGGCCATGATGATCGGCGAATGCGTGACGATCAGCACCTGGGTCTGGTTGCCCGCCTCCATGCGCCTCAGGAGCCTGAGGAAGTCGAATTGCCGGTTCGGCGACAGGGCCGCTTCGGGCTCGTCGAAGAGGAAGATCCCGGGCTTGGCGCAGCGTTCCTCGAAGAACCGGATGAAGCCCTCGCCATGCGAGTAGGACAGGAAATCCGCGCTGGGGCTGCCGACCTCGTCGAGGTAGCGGGCGACGGAGAAGAAGCTCTCCGCCCGGAAGAACCAGCCGCGACCGACCTTCGGCAGCCAGCTCGCCCGGAGCACCCGCGCGAGGTCGCCGCCGCTGGTCTCGGCCGCCCGGGCGTTGTCGACGGCGCGGTAGCCCGCGCCGCCACCGCTCTCATCGAACCCGGCGAGGACCGCGATGCCCTCCAGCAGGGTGGATTTCCCGACCCCGTTCTCGCCGGCAATGATGGTCACCGGACGATCGAACGCGAGCTCGAACCCGCCCTCCCGGAACAGCGGAAGGCAGTAGGGATAGGCGTCGCGATCGTAGACCGCGTCGTCGGGCAGCCAGACCCGCTTCAGGTACGGCGGCGGCAACGACTTGTTCCGATACCTCGGCAACGCCTGGCCTCCGTCGCTTCGCCCCTCTGGCCCATAGGGGCGGCGATCTCACGGGGGCGCAAGCGGCGCGAGGCGCGATCCCGAGCTTCGGGGAACGCGTCGCCCCGCCGTGGTTCGCCGGCGCAGGCGCGGTCCCGGATCGGAGGGCGGTCTCGCGCTCGCTCGGCGGAGCCCTAGCAGAACAGCGCCAGCTTCTCCTCGACGCTGAGCGCATCGATCTCGGCGAAGCTGAGCGCACGTTCCGCGGGCGGATGCGATTCGGCGCTGATGTCGGCGGGTGCCGCGTCGGCAGCCCGGAACTCGAGGGCGTCGTCCTCGGAGGCGATCTGCGCCTCGAAATCGTCGGCCCAATCCAGCTCGGCCTCGACGTCCGACGCCTCCGCGGCCGACTCGGGCTCCGGCTCGGGCTCGGGCGCCGAGGGCAGGAACACGATGTCGTCGTGGAGCGGCACCGCACCGGGTTCGATCGCCCGGAGAGCCGCATGCGCGGCGGCGATCACCGCCGGCGCGTCCATGCCCAGATAACGGTCGACGTCACTCTGATCGAGGTCCTCGGGCCGCGATTCGCGGGCCGGGCGCGAGGTCGCGTAGCCCGGCGCCGGCGGGACCGGAGCGCCGGCATCGCCCCAGATCGCCATCATCGCGATCAGGCGTTCCTCGAGATAGCGCAAGGTCTGCACGATCCGGCTCGTGCGCTGCGCCGTGAGGTCCTGGAACGAGCAGGCGGTGTAGATCTGCGTCGCGTAGCGGTCGAGGGCGTCGCAGGCCGCCTCGTCGATGCCGTGCTCGCGCAGCGACCACGCGCTTTCCTGAACCTGCTCGGCGGCGGTGAGGATGTCGGTGGTCGCCCGCTCCGTCGCCTGGACGATCGCGTCCAGCGCCTCCGAGGCGATGCCGAGCCGGGTCTGGTCGTGATCGGGATCGGTGATCGCCGCGATCTCGGCCTTGGTCCGGCTGATCGCGCTCGCCATCTCCATGATGTCGCCGCGGAAATGGCTGACCGCGTCCGGGCCGTGCCCGTCCGTGACCGCGGATTCGAGCCGCGCGATCGCGTCGAGCAGCACGGTCGTGTCGGCGCTGCGGTTGCGGCGGGCATACTCCGCAAGGAACCAGCGCCCGCGGGCGCTCCCGCTCATGGTCGCCTCGATGGCCTCGTACTCGGTCGGCTCGAAGGCCGTCAGCGAGTGGGAACCGGACATGATACGCGTCCTCGAAGGCGATAGCCTCGCGCGGTGGGACGAGACCCGGCTCCGGCGCAACTCTGGCAAGAGCGCAATTTGACAGGATCGGTTTAACGGCGGCTTACGGTGGCCGCTCCCGTCCCGATCCACCCCGCATCGATCCGAGACCTTGGCCGCGTCCCCGACTCTCGAGCCCAGCCGTTTCCGCTTGTCGCTCCTCTACGCGGTGGTCTTCGTCGAGATCGGCATCGCGATGCCGTTCATGCCGGTCTGGCTCGCCGCGCTCGGCCTCGACGCCTCGGTGATCGGGCTGCTGCTCGCCCTGCCGATCGCCACGCGCATCGTCGCCACCGCACCGCTGATGAGCCTGATCGATCGCGGCGTCGGCGCCCGGGCGCTGCTACTGACGGGCAGCCTCGCCCTGGCGGCGACCTACGCCCTGATGCCGGCCGGCGCCGGGATCGGCTGGCCTGCGCTGGCGCTCCTCGTGCTGCTCAACGCGGTCGCCGGCGCGCCGCTGGTTCCGAGCATCGACTACCTTACCCTCGCCGCCGTCCGCCGGCAGCCGCGGCTCGACTACGCGCGGATCCGGATGTCGGGCTCGGTGGCGTTCCTCATCGCCAACCTCGCCGGCGGGGCGCTGCTCACGGCGATGGGCGAAACCCTCGCGGTGCCGCTGCTGCTCACCGGGCTGGCGCTGATCGCGAGCGCGGTGGCGTTCACCAGCCGCTCGGTCGCCGCGCCGGCGCCGGAGCACGCGGAGGGGCTTCGTCCACGGCTGCCGCTGCGCCTCAAGCTCTGCGTCGCCGCCGCCGCCGCGATCCAGGCGAGCCACGCGGCGATCTACGCCTTCGGCAGCATCCACTGGACCGCGCACGGCTTCTCGACCGCGACGGTCGGCGCGCTCTGGGGCGTCGGGGTCGTCGCCGAGATCGTGCTGTTCGCCTGCGTCGCCCGCCTGCCGGCCGCGTGGCGCACGCCGTTCCGCTATCTCGCCCTCGGCGGCGGGGCGGCGCTGGTTCGCGCGGTAGGGATGTACGCCCTCGGCGACACCTTGCCCGCGCTCGTCGGCCTCCAGGCCCTGCACGGGCTGACCTTCGGCGCGACGCAGCTCGGGGCGATGGCCGCCGTCTCCGCCTTCGCC
>NZ_VRUV01000401.1:0-4220 GCF_008039455.1 Methylobacterium sp. WL116 | reverse complement strand
GGCCGCAGCAGCGCCCCGCCCGGCACCCCTTCCGAGGCCGCCGTCGCGGAGATCGCGCCGACGCGCGCGCTCCGGGGCCTGAGCGGCCTCGACATCCGAATCTGAGGAGGCCCCCACGATGACCAGCGGCATTTCCAGCCTGACCAGTGCGGCCTCTTCGAGCAGCACGGGCAAGACCGCCGACAGCGCGACGCTGGCGAGCAACTTCACGCAGTTCCTGACCCTGCTGACGACGCAGCTCAAGAACCAGAACCCGCTCGACCCGATGGACACCAACCAGTTCACGCAGCAGCTGGTGCAGTTCGCGCAGGTGGAGCAGCAGCTCAAGGGCAACGACCGCCTCGACAGCATCCTGGCGAGCAGCAAGGCGGCGAGCTCGGCCTCGGCCACGAGCTACATCGGCAAGACCATCACCACCGACGGCACCACGGCCGACCTCAAGGACGGCTCCGCGACCTGGAGCCTGACGCCGGCGCGCGCAGCGACCAAGGCGGTGGTGGCGATCTCCGATTCCAACGGCAACGTCGTCGGCACACAGACGACGTCGCTCGCCGCCGGCCCCCAGACCTTCTCCTGGAACGGCAAGAACTCGTCCGGGCTCGCCTCGGCGGCGGGCACCTACTCGATCAAGGTCTCGGCCACCGATGCGACCGGCGCCGCCGTCTCGGTCGCGACCGAGACGACCGGCACCGTGGACGAGGTCGACCTCAGCGGGGCCAACCCGGTCCTGGTCATCGGCACCTCGCGCGTGCCGCTCTCCAGCGTCACCGGGATCGGGTTGTCCACAACCTCGGGATAACGAATCACTTCCGAGTGATCCGCTTCAACATGTTTTAAGCCCGCGCAAGTAGGTTGATGGCTCGACAGGTCAGTCGAGTTGTAGAGCGTATCATGACCGAACCGCACCGCCCGAGAGTGAAATACGTGATCGGGCCCGATGGAAGTCCCCTGACGATCGCCGACCTGCCGCCCACGAGCACCCGTCGATGGGTGATCCGCCGGAAGGCCGAAGTGGTGGCCGCCGTCCGCGGCGGTCTCCTTAGCCTGGAAGAGGCTTGCCAGCGCTACACCCTCACCACCGAGGAGTTCCTGAGCTGGCAGTTCTCGATCGACCAGCACGGCCTTGCCGGCCTGCGCACCACGCGCATCCAGCATTACCGCCACTGACTCGACCTCGTGCCCCGGCCGGCGCGGTTCAGCCCGCGCGGTCGCCGCCGGTTTCACGCGAAGCCGCATCCGCCTCCCGCGGATGCGGCTTCGCTGCTTGGAGGGCCTCGGCGATGGAGGGGCGGCGGCCATTCGTTAACCGCCCGCTAACCACGGCCTGGGCAAATTCTGCCGGGCGGGGCCGATCGCGGCGCCCGCCTGGGGTGGGCGCGTAACAGCCGTGAAGCCGGTTCTCGATCTCGTCACCAAGCTCGGACCGGCGCGCCTCGCCGCGATGGCGGCGGTGACGCTGACCCTCATCGGCTTCTTCGCCTTCGTGATCCTGCGGGTCTCGCGCCCCGACATGGGCGTGCTGTTCGCCGACCTGTCGGCCCAGGATGCGGCCGCCGTGGTGCGCGACCTCGATGCCCGCGGCATCCGCTACGAGACCCGGGGCGACACCGGCCAGACCGTGATGGCGCCGCGCGCCGACCTGCCCCGCCTGCGCATGGACCTCGCCGGCAAGGGCCTGCCGAGCCAGGCCGGCGTCGGCTACGAGATCTTCGACAAGGGCGACGCGTTCTCGTCGACCAACTTCGTCCAGAACGTGAACCACCTGCGCGCGCTCGAAGGCGAGCTGTCGCGCTCGATCCGGGCGATCGGCCGGGTCCAGGCCGCCCGCGTCCACCTCGTCCTGCCCGAGCGCCGCCTGTTCGAGCGCGACCGCGAGCTGCCGAGCGCCGCCATCGTCCTAAAGCTGATGGGCGACCTCGATGCCGGCCAGGTCCGCGCGATCCGGCACCTGGCCGCCTCCGCGGTCGAGGGCCTGAAGCCCGAGCGCGTCTCGATCGTCGACGAGCGCGGCCGGCTCCTGGCGGACGGCGCCCGCGGTGAGCAGGGCGAGGCCGGCGCCTTCGAGGAGAAGCAGACCGGACTCGAGCGCCGCTTGCGCTCGCAGATCGAGGAGATCGTCGCCGGCATCGTCGGGCCGGGCCGTGCCCGCGTCCAGGTCTCGGCCGAGCTCGACATGAACCGCGTCGAGAGCCGCTCGGAGACCTTCGACCCCGAGAGCCGCGTGGTACGCTCGAGCCAGACCCGCACCGAGGCCTCGCAGACCGCCAACAACGAGGGCTCGGTCAGCGTCGGCAACGAGCTTCCCGGCGCGGCCCAGGACAAGGCGCCCGCGCCGAAGGATTCCTCGAACAAGAACGAGGAGACCACGAACTACGAGATCTCCAAGGTCACGCGGACCGAGGTGGTCGAGGGCGGCCGGGTGAAGCGCCTCTCGGTGGCGGTGTTGGTCGACGGCGCCTACGCGCCCGGCCCCGACGGCAAGGTCGCCTACCAGCCCAGGCCGGCGGCCGAGATCGAGCGGATCGCGGCCCTGGTGCGCAGCACCGTCGGCTTCGACAAGGCGCGCGGCGACCAGATCGAGGTGGTGAACCTGCGCTTCGCCGAGGCGCCGACTCCGGCCGACTTCGTCGAGCCGACGCTGATCCAGTCGCTGCTCAGCCCGACCAAGGAAGACGTGATGCGGTTCGTCGAGCTCGGCGTGCTCGCCTTGCTCACCCTGATCGTGCTGCTCGTCGTCGTGCGTCCGCTGCTGCGCCGCGTGCTCGCCTCCGACCCGGCGGCGACGCCGCTGCTCGGTGCGGCGGGCGCGGCGGGCGGGGTGGACATCGAAGCCGGCGGCACGATCCTGGTGCCGCGGGAGAACCAGACCGCCCGGCTGATGGAATTCGCCAAGATCAACGGGCAGATCCAGGCCGACACCGTGCAGCGGGTGGTCGACATGGTCCGCGCCAGCCCGTCCGAGACGGTCGAGGTCCTGCGCAACTGGATCCAGGAAACGCCGTAGCCGGCACGATGCGAACGACGACCGAGTGGCTTTGAGGAGGGGACGGGACGATGGCGGCGGGTGCGGGACTGGGTGAGAGCTTGCAGGACCTCGGGGGATCGGCGTTCGCGTCGATGCCGGGGCCGCAACGTGCCGCCGCGCTGCTGCTGCTCCTCGGCGAGGCCGAGGGGGCGCCGATCTGGCAGCGCCTGGAGGAGGACGAGATCAAGACGGTCTCGCACGCGATGGTCCAGCTCGGATCGCTGGAAGCCGAGACGGTCGAGAAGCTGATCATCGACTTCGTCTCGCGGCTGTCGACCGGCGGGGGCATCACCTCGAACTTCGAGCGCACGGAGTCACTGCTGCTGAAGATCTTCCCCACCGAGCAGGTCTCGATGATCATGGCCGAGATCAAGGGCGCCTCGGGCAAGCGGGTCTGGGCCTCGATCGCCCAGGTCGATCCCGAGATCCTCGCCGCCTTCCTGCGCAACGAGTACCCGCAGACCGTCGCCGTGGTGCTGTCGAAGGTGCGCTCCGACTACGCGGCCAAGGTGCTCACCCTGCTGCCGGAGGAATTCGCCATCGACGTGCTCAACCGGATGCTGCGGATGGAGACCGTGCAGAAGGAGGCGCTCCGCCACATCGAGGAGACGTTGCGCGTCGAGTTCGTCGCCACCATCGCGCAATCCGCCCGCCGCGACGCGCACGAGATGATGGCCGACGTCTTCAACGCCTTCGACCGCCAGACCGAGGGCCGGTTCCTGGCCGCCCTCGACCAGGGCAACCGCGGCTCGGCCAAGCGCATCCGCGAGCTGATGTTCACCTTCGAGGACCTGCTCAAGCTCGATCCCGGCAGCGTGCAGACGCTGATGCGCTCGGTCGACAACGAGACCCTGTGCCGGGCGCTGAAGGGCGCCGACGAGCGCGTGCGCGGCTTCTTCCTGGCGCAGATGTCGACCCGCGCCGCCAAGAACCTCACCGACGAGATGGGCTCGATCGGCCCGATCCGCCTCAAGGAGGTGGACGAGGCCCAGGCCAAGATGACCGAGCTCGCCAAGGACCTCGCCGACAAGGGCGAGATCATGATCGCCAAGAACAGCGCCGAGGAGGAGCTGGTCTATTGAACGCCAAGCCCGCTCCGGCCAAGACGCCGTTCCTGTTCGAGACCGACTTCCGCCGGCCGCAGCCGAGCCGCGAGAGCGTGCGCGCGGCCGAGGCAGCCGACGAGGCCGCCGCC
>NZ_VRUV01000400.1:0-4232 GCF_008039455.1 Methylobacterium sp. WL116 | reverse complement strand
GTGCTGCTTCCGGTGCGGACGCCGTCGCACACCCCGCTCCTCGCGGACGCCGCCGCCCGCTTCCGCAAAACCCTGCGCGAGGCTCTTCCTGACAAGCCGGCGCGCACGGCGCCCCGTCTGGTCAGCGGGCTCGACGGCAGCACCGTGTTCGATGCCGCGGCCGGGCTCGACAAGCTGGCGCGCCAGATCGCCACCACGATCGATTGGGCGGCCTGCCTCGACGCCTGCCGGGAATACGGCGCCACCACCGTGCTCGAGCTCGGCCCCGGCCACGCGCTCGCGACGATGGCCGCCGCGGCGCTCCCCGACGCGCGGGTGCGGGCGCTGGAGGATTTCCGTTCCGCGGCGGGCGTGACGGAGTGGCTCTCGGCCTAGGGAACGCTGCGCCCGAAGCGCTCTCCCTCCCCCCGCGGAGGGGGGGAGGGGGAACGTGAAGCTGGGCGCCGGAGCGTTCAGTGGGCCCGGCAGCCCGGTGCCCGGCGGGCCAGCGCGCCCGAACCCGTCACGAATCGAGGGCGTCGGCCTCGTCGATGTCGAGGAGGAAGACGATGTCGGCTTCGTCCTCGTCGTCCTCGCCCTCTTCGGTGGTGGCGTCGTTGGCGGCGGCGTGGCGCGGATCGTCCTCGAAGTCGCCCTCGCCGTCGTCCTCCGCCAGCGCGTCCTCGAAGATCTCGATCTCGTCCTCGCTGGCGGCGCGGATCTTGAGCTCCGAGGTGCCGTTCCAGAGCGGCGCGCCGTCGCTCGTCATCTTCTGGATGTCTTCCTTGAAGCCGTCGCAGGTGAAGAGGTCGCGCGCGGTCTCCTCGTCGCCGTTGATGACCGCCACGGCTTTGCCCTCGATCTCGAGCGTGAACATCGCTGACTTCCCTCTGGTTACCGTGGTTGCGGAAGGCCCCGCATCCGGGCCGTTCGCGCCTGCGCCGCAAGAAAGCTCTGGAACTTCCGCGCACCGCTCTCAATCCGGTCGCGGGGATGCTGTAGGGGGGAACGGTACACCCGCCAACCCCGAATTATCGCGCCGTCCGAGCCCTCCGCGGTCCGCCTCCTGCTTGGACCCGGCGACGGCATGGCGTGGCCGGCGCCGGCCCAGGAAAGAAGGATCATCCCGGATGCGGATCAGGCTCGGCTGCGAGATGCGCTACGCCTTCCCCTATCCCGTGCCGATGGTGGTGATGCTCAACCTGCATCCCTCCTGCGCCGACGCCCTCGAGGCCCCCGATGCGATCGTCACCCATCCCGAGGTGCCGGTCGAGACGTACCGGGACAGTTTCGGCAACCTGTGCGGTCGCCTGATCGCGCCGGCCGGCGCGTTCACCATCGGCACCGACGGGGTCGTCGCCGACGACGGGTTGCCCGATCCCGCCGAGCGGGACGCCGAGCAGCACCGCGTCGAGGACCTGCCGGCCGAGACCCTGCTTTTCCTGCTGCCGAGCCGCTACTGCGAATCCGACCTGCTCGCCGACGAGGCCTGGCGGCTGTTCGGCGACGTGCCGCCCGGCTGGGCCAGGGTGCAGGCGGTGTGCGACTTCGTCCACGCCCACCTCGCCTTCGGCTACGAGTTCGCCCACCGCGACCGCACCGCGCTCGACGCCTACCAGGGCGGGCGCGGGGTCTGCCGCGACTTCACCCATCTCGCGGTGGCGTTCTGCCGGGCGCTGAACCTGCCGACCCGGTACTGCACCGGCTACATCAGCTTCATCGGCGAGCCCGAGCCGCATCCGGCGGGCGACTTCTGCGCCTGGATGGAGGTCTATCTCGGTGGGCGCTGGCACGTGTTCGACCCGCGCAACAACGCGCCGCGCATCGGCCGGGTGATGGTCGCCTACGGGCGCGACGCCGCCGACGTGCCGCTGACCCACACCTTCGGCCCGAACCCGCTGGTCGGCTTCCGGGTCTGGGCCGACGCCGTCGCGGTGATCGACCACCTCGACGCGGAGGCCGCCGAGGAGCCGGAGGAGCCGCTGCCGCCGCAGACCATGACGACCCGGATGGGGTGAGGAGCGTTCATTCTTGGTCTCATGGGTCGGGACCGATGAGGCCCGGCGGACGCCCGCCGCCCTGCGGTCGCGGGGGCCGGATCACGATCCGGGCTCAGGCCCCGCTGCCGCCGCGCGAGATCGCGCGCTTGACCACGCCCTGCACCTCGGGGTTCGAGAGGAACAGGTCGTGGTTGATCAGGCCGCCGCCGTAATCCGAGGCGTCGGCGACGCGCACGCCCAGCGCCTCCAGGCGGTCGCGGTCGGCGGCGCCGGCGCGCACGACGCCGCCGGCGATGGCGCCGGAGAGCTCGAGCGCGCGGTCGTTGGTCGACGAGATCACCGTGATCTTGTGCACGTCCGCGCCGAGCTTGGCGACGCTGCCCGTGAACAGGTCGATGTCGATGTCGGGGGCGGCGAGCACCACGGCACCGATCCGATTCATCGCCGCGTCGCCGGCCTCGGCGCGCAGCATCCGCAGGGTCTCCAGCGTCAGCAGCGTCCCCATCGAGTGGGCGACGATGTTGATCCTGCCCGCGCTCTGGGTCGCCGCGAGGGCCTTCAGCAGGTCCTCGAACGCGTCGCGCGACCACAGCGCGCTCTCCCGGTCGTAGCCGTAATCGAAGGTCGCGGCGGCCGACGGCCAGGTGAACAGGCCGGAGACGCCGCGGAAGCGGATGCCGTCCGAGAGTCGGGCCGCGCTGACGGCGGCCGACTCGAACGATTCGCGGTAGCCGTGGACGTAGATCAGCACGTCGCGGCCGAGGGCGGCCTCCGCGAAGGCGTTGGCCGCGCCGGGGCCGGTCTCGACCTTCGGCACCGCGCCGATGGTCCAGTCACCGGAGATCACCGACGAGACCTTGCCGAGTAGCGACCGGTCGGGCGGGGACAGCCGCACCTCGGCGAAGCTCAGGCCGCGTCCGCGCTCGGCGTTGAAGTAGGGGGGCTTGGGCGGGCTGCCGACGGGCTTGCGCGTGGTGGCGACGAGCAGGACCGGCATCACGTCGAGGGCCGACTGCCTCTCGGGCAGCGCGACCGTCCCGGTCGAGAGGCTGTCCGTGACGCAGCCCCCGAGGGACGGCGCCAGCACGGCGGCCCCCCCGAGGGCACCGAGTCGGACGAAGGCGCGGCGGGTCGGAGGCTGGCGCAGCATGATCTCGGGTCTGTCCGGCACGAGGGGAGACGGCGATGTGTCCGGCTCCGAGACCTAGCCTGTGCCGCAGGATCATGACCATGGCAGGGCGTAAGCGTGACCGTTCGTCCGGTGGATTGCGGGCATCCGGCGCGGCGGCCGGGAGCCTCCTCCTGAACGGCGGCGGCGTACGGCGGTCGGAAGGGCAGGGGGATGTCTAGGGCAGGGGGATGCCTCACGATCGGAAAAGGACCCGCCGTGTTCACAGCGCGAAACCCTTTCGATCGCCAGGTCGTCACCGGCGCGTCGCGCGATCGGCCTGGCCACCGCCGCCTCCGTCCTGTCCGGCACCGGCGGCGCTGATGCCGGGATCGCGATCGGCGCGGGCCGACCCGGTCCGTGCCCCTCGACGAACGCCGCCCGCCCCGGCATGAAGGGCGGATGACGCCTCCTTCCCTCGACATCGATGCGCTCCGCACGCGGCTGCTCGCCGGCGACCGGGCCGCGCTCGCCCGCGCCATCACCCTCGCCGAGTCGAAGCGGGCCGATCACCGGGCGCTGGCGCGGGACCTGATCGACGCGGTTCTGCCGCAGACCGGGCAGGCGATCCGCGTCGGCATCACCGGGGTGCCCGGGGTCGGCAAGTCGACGACGATCGACGCGCTCGGCGCCAACCTGACGGCCGCCGGCCACAAGGTGGCGGTGCTGGCGGTCGACCCGTCCTCGACGCGCACCGGCGGCTCGATCCTCGGCGACAAGACCCGGATGGCCCGCCTCGCCCTCGATCCCAACGCCTTCATCCGTCCGTCGCCCTCGTCGGGTACGCTCGGCGGCGTCGCGGCCAAGACCCGCGAGACCATGCTGCTGTGCGAGGCGGCCGGGTTCGACGTGATCCTGGTCGAGACGGTGGGCGTCGGCCAGTCCGAGACGGCGGTGGCGGACCTGACCGACTTCTTCCTGGTGCTGATGCTGCCGGGTGCCGGCGACGAGCTGCAGGGCATCAAGAAGGGCATCCTCGAGCTCGCCGACATGATCGCGGTCAACAAGGCCGACGACGGCGAGGCGGAGCGGCGCGCCAACGCCGCGGCCGGCGAGTACCGCGCGGCGCTCCACATCCTGACGCC
>NZ_VRUV01000003.1:0-54369 GCF_008039455.1 Methylobacterium sp. WL116 | reverse complement strand
TGCCGCCCTGCGCCCAGCCGGTGGCGGTGCCGAGCCCGAGCGGCGCAGCGCTGACCAGCGTCACCGGCCGCGGCGCGAGCCGCAGGGCGACGCTCAGGCCGGCGACGCCGGCACCGACGACGACGACGCGGTCGGCGGGGTTGCGCGAGAACGCGTTCATCGCGCACCCACCGCGAGCATGCGCTCCACCGCGGCGCGCGCCCGGTCGGCCAAGGCCGGGTCGACGACGACCTCGTGGGTCAGGGTCTCCAGGGCGTGCCGGATGTTCGACAGGCTCATCCGCTTCATGTGCGGGCACATGTTGCACGGCTTGATGAACTCGATGTCCGGGTTCGCGGCTGCGATGTTGTCGGCCATCGAGCACTCGGTCACGAGCACGACCTGCGCCGGGCGCTTCTCGGTGACGAAGTTCATCATCATCGCGGTCGAGCCCGAGAAGTCGGATTCGGCGACGACGTCCGGCGGGCATTCCGGGTGGGCGATGACGGTGACGCCGGGATAGCTCTCGCGCACCTCGCGGATGTCGGCTGGGGTGAAGCGCTCGTGCACCTCGCAATGCCCGGCCCAGGTGAGGATCTCGATCTCGGGCAGCACCGCCTGGACGTTCTGCGCCAGGAACTCGTCGGGGATCATCAGCACGCGCTTCACGCCGAGCGAGCGGATCACCTCGACGGCGTTGCCGGAGGTGCAGCACAGGTCGGACTCGGCCTTCACCGCCGCGGAGGTGTTGACGTAGGTCACGATCGGCACGCCGGGATACTTGGCACGCAGGCCGCGCACGTCGGCGGCGGTGATCGAGTCGGCGAGCGAGCAGCCGGCGCCGAGATCCGGGATCAGGACAGTCTTGCCCGGGTTCAGCAGCTTGGCCGTCTCGGCCATGAAGTGCACGCCGGCGAGCACGATCACGTCGGCCTTCACCGTCACCGCCTCGCGGGCGAGCGCCAGGCTGTCGCCGACGATGTCGGCCACCGTGTGGAAGATCTCCGGCGCCTGATAGTTGTGCGCCAGGATCACGGCGTTGCGCTCGCGCTTGAGGCGGAGGATCGCCTCGATGTCGGGGGCGAGCGCCGGCCATTCGATCGCCGGGATGTGGCGGCTGACCCGGGCGTAGATCTCGGGCAGCGGCATCCCTGCCGGAACGGCGCGGGGGGCGGAGACGGGAAACGCGGTCGACGCCATGGCGCCCTCCATTATGCTCAGTTTGAGCATTGTGCCGCCTAAGTTAGGCGCGCCGGATCGCCGTGTCTAGATATGCTGAGACTGAGCATAACGGTTTTGCGACGCACCCGGCGCGATGCGTCGCACAACGCCGTCGCCCCGGTCCGAGGCTCGCGCGCTTCCGGCGTGATGGGCTCGTGCAGGACAGGTTGGTCGTCCTGTCCGGGATGCGGAATTTTTGACCAGGACGCGGGCCGTGGGAGGACCGACGCCTCGCCGCGATGAGGCAGCAATGCCTAGATCGCCGCAGGCCGAAACCGCCCAAAGATAACCTATGTTGCTGCGGCACCCGATCGATTGCGCGACATCGCGAGCCGGTGCCGAGGCGCCATCGGAACTCCAGCTGCGCGGGGCACGATGCTCATCACCACGGAAGACAGCAATGGCTCCTCGGACTCCCTGTCCGTCGCGGCGCCGAAACTGTCCGATGCGATCCGCATCCATCTGGGTGAGCATCTTCGAACCACGTATGCCGCCTCGATGCAGGCCCCGCCGCCGTCCCATCTCGGCGATCTGCTGGCGCGCCTCGAAGTTGTTCTTGCCGACGCGCAGGGGCGCGACGACGCGGCGTTCAAGGCCGGCCTGCTCGAAGCCGCCACCAGCCTGCACAGCTTCGCCATCTCGCTGACCCGCAACCCCTCGGCGGCCGACGACCTCGTGCAGGACACGATGCTGCGCGCCTGGCGCAGCCGCGGCAGCTTCAAGGTCGGGACCAACCTCGGCGCCTGGCTGTTCACCATCATGCGCAACGCCTTCTACAGCGTCCACCGCAAGCACGCCCGCGAGGTCGCCGACAGCGACGGCGATCACGCCGCGCGCCTGACGAGCCTGCCCGAGCAGGGCGGCCACCTCGATCTTCAGGACGTGCAGGCCGCGCTCGGGCGCCTGTCGCCGCCGATGCGCGAGGCGCTGATCCTCGTCGCCGTCGAGAACGTGTCGTACGAAGAGGCGGCGACGATCCTCAAGTGCCGGATCGGCACCGTGAAGAGCCGCGTGTGGCGCGCCCGCGACCAACTCGCGCACATGCTCGGCTATACCGGCGCCGAGGTCGGCGCCGACCACCTCACGCTCTCGGCGATCGGCGAAGGCGGCCTCGCCGCCGGCGCCTGAGCGGACCGTCCCTTCGCGGGCGCGACCTGCCCCTTCGCGGGCGCGACCTGCCCCTTCGCGGGCGCGACCTACGTCGTCGAGCGCGAGCGGCAGCCCCAAGGTCGAGAGCGATCCCTGAAGCCGGCAGCGCGCTGCGTCCGGGTCGTCGAACCATGCCGCCGCACCGCGCGCCGATCGCGATCACATTCTTTATCCCACCGCGCCGATCCGGCGCAGTCTGGAACGGATCGAATCAATCCGTCTGGCGTTCCCGTTGCGATACCGCCCTGCGGGCACGCACTTCGCCCGCACCACAGCCGCCGGCACCACCGGTCGCACGGGACAGCGAGCATGACGGACAAGACACGAGACGGCGCCTTCGCGCTGACGCGGCGGACGCTGATGGAGAGCTGCGCCGTCGCGGCGGCCGCCACCGGCTTCGGCCTGCCGGCAAAGCCGGCCTTCGCGGACGCACCGGGCGATCCGGCGCCGCAGATGCTGTCGGTCCGCCTGACGGTGAACGGCACCGAGCACGACCTCACCCTCGACACGCGCACCACCCTGCTCGACGCGCTGCGCGAGCATCTCGACCTCAACGGCTCGAAGAAGGGCTGCGACCACGGCCAATGCGGCGCGTGCACGGTGCTGGTGGATGGGCGCCGGATCAATTCCTGCCTGACGCTCGCCGCGATGCACGATGGCGACGCGATCACCACGATCGAAGGCTTGGGCACCGAGGAGCAGCTCCACCCGATCCAGGCGGCGTTCCTTCAGCATGACGGGTTCCAGTGCGGATACTGCACGCCGGGCCAGATCTGCTCCAGCGTCGGCATGCTGGCGGAAGTCAAGGCGGGCTGGCCGAGCCACGTCACCGAAGACCTCGTCGGCAAGGCTGCGTTCACCGATGCCGAGATCCGCGAGCGGATGAGCGGCAACCTGTGCCGCTGCAGCGCCTACCCGAACATCGTCGCGGCGATCCGCGACGTCGCCGGCACCGAACTCTAGAGGCGCGCGCGATGAAAGCCTTCACCTACGAGCGGCCTTCCACCGTCCGCGACGCGGCGCGGCTCGCGGCGGACCGGCCGAATGCCAAGTTCATCGCCGGCGGCACCAACCTGCTCGACCTGATGAAGCTCCAGGTCGAGACGCCGGCGACCCTGATCGACGTCAACCGGCTGCCCCTCGACAAGGTCGAGGCCATGCCGGAGGGCGGCCTGCGCATCGGCGCGCTCGTGCGCAACTCCGATCTCGCCGCCGACCCGCGGGTGCGGAAGGATTACGCGGTGCTGAGCAAGGCCCTGCTCGCGGGCGCTTCGGGGCAGCTGCGCAACAAGGCCACGACCGCTGGAAACCTGCTCCAGCGCACGCGGTGCTACTATTTCTACGACACGTCGAAACCCTGCAACAAGCGCGAGCCCGGCTCGGGCTGCTCGGCGATCGGCGGGTTCAACCGCATCATGGCGGTGCTCGGCACCAGCGATGCCTGCATCGCCACCAACCCCTCCGACATGAATGTCGCGATGCGGGTCCTCGATGCCAGCGTCGAGACGCTGTCGCCGAACGGCGCGACCCGCGCGATCCCGATGGCACAGTTCCACCGCCTGCCGGGCGACACCCCGCAGATCGAGACCGCCCTGCAGCCGGGCGAGATCATCACGGCCGTGACGCTGCCGAAGCCCGTCGAGGGCCTGCACGTGTATCGCAAGGTGCGCGACCGCGCCTCCTACGCCTTCGCCACGGTCTCGATCGCGGCCGTCATCGGCAAGGCGGACGGCAAGATCACGCAGGCGCGGATGGCCTTCGGCGGCCTCGCGCACAAGCCGTGGCGGGTCGAGGCGGCCGAGGCCGTGCTCGCCAAGGGCGGTAGCGCCGACGACGCCGCTGATGCGGTTCTGGACGGCGCCCGCGGCTACGGCACCAACGACTTCAAGATCCCGCTGACCCGGCGGACGCTCCGCGCGGTGGTGACTGACGCCACCCGGACCTGACCGTCCACGCTTTCAGGATGAATGCCATGGAGATGAATCAACCGGTCGGGAAGACGCCGCTCGACGACAGGCCCGACGGCCTCGTCGGACGGCCGATCGACCGCATCGACGGCCGCCTCAAGGTGATGGGCCGCGCGCCCTATGCCTACGAGACCCGAGAGGTGAAGAACCCAGCCTACGGCTTCATCGTCGGCGCGACGATCGCCGCCGGCACGATCCGCTCGATCGATACCGCCGCCGCCGCGAAGGCACCCGGCGTCATCCATGTGATGACCCACGAGAACGTGCCCGAGCAAGGGGAGAAGAAGGAGCAGGTCTGGCCGCAGCTCTCCGGGACGAACATCGGGTTCTTCGATCAGCCGGTGGCCTTCGTCGTGGCCGAGACCTTCGAGCAGGCGCGCGCCGCGGCCAAGCTGGTGAAGGTCGCCTACGACGTCCGGGCCCCGAAAGCCTCGCTGCGGGCGGCGCTGCCCCAGGCGGTCGAGCCGAAGAAGCAGCAGACCGACCCGGATTCGAAGCTCGGCGACTTCGACGGTGCCTTCGCCGCGGCCCCGGTCAAGCTCGACGTCGAGTACACGACGCCGACGCAGATCCACGCGCAGATGGAGCCGCACGCGACGATCGCCTCGTGGGAGGGCGACAAGGTCGTGCTCTACACCGCCAACCAGATGCTGAACCGCGGGCAGAAGTCGCTCGCTTCGGTGCTGAAGCTGCCGGTCGAGAACGTGCGTCTGGTGAGCCATTACATCGGCGGCGGCTTCGGCTCGAAGCTGCAGCCAATGCCGGAGGCGACGCTCGCCGCGCTGGCCTCCAAAGCAATCCAGCGCCCCGTGAAGGTGGCCCTGACCCGGCAGCAGGAATTCCACGTCGCGACCCACCGCACCGACACGATCCAGCGCATCCGGCTGGCCTCCGACCGCGACGGAAGGCTGACGGCCCTGTCCCACGAATCCTGGTCCGACACGGCACAGGGTGACGAGTTCTACGAGACCTCGGCCAACGTCACGCGCTCGCTCTATGCCGCGCCGAACCGCATCACGCGCCATCGCCTGGCCAAGCTCGACCTGCCGATCGCGTCCTCGATGCGTGCGCCCGGCGAGGCCGTCGGCATGCTCGCCTTCGAATGCGCCATGGACGAGCTCGCCGAGCAGATCGGCCTCGACCCGATCGAGCTGCGAATCCGCAACGAGCCGACGCAGGACCCGGAGAAGCAGGTGCCGTTCACCGTGCGCCAGCTCGTGCCGTGCATGCGCGAGGGTGCCAAGCTGTTCGGATGGGACCGCCGCAAGGCGGCCGGCACGGTGCGCGACGGCAATTGGATGGTCGGCATGGGCATGTCGGCGGCGGCCCGCCTCAACCCGCTGATGCCGTCCTCGGCGTCGGTGAAGCTCGGCGCCGACGGATACCTGACCGTGCGGATGGCGATGACCGACATCGGCACCGGCACCTACACCATCCTCGCCCAGATCGCCGGCGAGATGATGGGGCTCCCGGTCGAGCGCATCCGCGTCGAGATCGGCGACACCGCCTATCCCGCGGCGGCCGGCTCCGGCGGATCGTTCGGCGCGGGCTCGGCCGGCTCGGCGCTCTACGTCGCCTGCGACAACCTGCGCAACAAGCTCGTGGCGGCGACCGACCTCAACCCGGACGGCGTCGTCTTCGCGGACGGGCGCGTCACCTCGGGCAACCGCTCCGAAGCCCTGATCGACCTCGCCGGGTCGAGCGGCGTCGCGGCGGAGGGCGAGATCAAGCCCGGCGCGCTGAAGGAGAAGTTCTCGCACTACTCGTTCGGTGCGCACTTCGCCGAGGTCGGCGTCGACCGCGACACCGGCGAGATCCGCCTGAGGCGCATGCTCGGCGTCTTCACCGGCGGCCGCATCCTCAACGCCAAGACCGCCCGCAGCCAGGCGATCGGCGGGATGACCTTCGGCGTCGGCGCGGCGCTGATGGAGGATGCGGTGATCGACCCGCGCACCGCCACCTACGTCAACCACGATCTCGCCGAGTATCACGTGCCGGTCCACGCCGACATTCCTGCGATGGACGCGGTGTTCCTGCCGGAGCGCGACGACAAGGCCAACCCGCTCAAGAGCAAGGGGCTGGGCGAGCTCGGCATCTGCGGCGCCGGCGCGGCTTTGGCCAACGCCGTCTACAACGCCACCGGCATCCGCATCCGCGACTATCCGCTGACGCTGGACAAGGTGCTGAAGGGCTTCGAGGAGCAGGAAGGCCGCGCGCCGCGCAGGGCATGACGCCAGGGAGTGGTTGACGGCGGCCTCGCCCATGGACATCCCGCGATGTGCCAACATCCGGGAGCCACGCCATGGTGTCCGCCGACCGCCATCCCCCGAGCCGCTTCAACGCGGCGCGCTACTGCCTCGGCGAGAACGTGCGGGCACGGCCGGACAAGACCGCGCTGATCCTCGTCGGCGCGGGCGAGGCGGTCGAGACCCTCACCTTCGCCGAGGCCGACCGCGCCGTCCGCGGGATCGCGGCCGGGCTCCTGGCCCGCGGATTGCGCCGCGGCGACCGGGTGATGATCCGCATGGGCAACGAGGCCGACTACGTCCTCGTCTACTTCGCCGCGCTCGCCGCCGGCCTCGTCGCCCTCCCATCGTCGCCGCAGCTGACGCCGGCCGAGGCAGCCTTCCTGATGGAGAACTCGGGTGCGGCGGCGGTCGCCGTCGGCGGCGGCTGCGTGGTCGATCCGGCGGCTCTCGGCGACTGCATCCTCCTCGATGCAGCGGCCATCGCCGCGATAAAGACCGAAGCGCCGCTCGCCGACTACGCGGACACCTCCGCCGACGACCCGGCGACCCTGGTCTACACCTCCGGCACCACCAGCCGACCGAAGGGCGTGCTGCACGCCCACCGCGCGGTCTACGGCCGCCGGCCGATGCTCGAGCACTGGCTCGGCCTTTCGGAATCCGACACGATGCTGCACGCCGGCACGATGAACTGGACCTACACGCTCGGCGTCGGCATCACCGATCCGTGGTCCGTCGGCGCGACCGCCGTGCTGTACAACGGGCCGCGCGACCCGTCCGTCTGGCCCCGGCTGATCGCGCGCCATCGCGCCACGATCTTCGCCGCCGTGCCGAGCCTGTATCGCCAGATCCTCAAGTACGGCGACCCGGGCAGCCACGACCTGTCGAGCCTGCGCCACGGCTGCACCGCCGGCGAGGCGCTTCCCGCGGACGTGCTCGACGCCTGGACGGCTGCCACGGACAAGCCGCTCTACGAGGCGCTCGGCATGAGCGAGATCTCGACCTACGTCTCGACCGGGCCGACGATCGCGCAGCGCCGCGGCTCGCCGGGCAAGCCCCAGCCGGGACGGCGCGTGGCGATCCTGCCGGTCGAGGGCGCACCCGAGCCGGTGCCGGCCGGCGAGACCGGCCTGCTCGCGGTCCACCGCTCCGAGCCCGGCCTGATGCTGGGATACTGGAACAGGCCCGACGAGGAGGCGCAGGTGCTGCGCGGCGACTGGTTCGCCGGCGGCGACCTCGCCCGGCTCGATGCCGACGGCTATCTCTGGTTCGAGGGCCGCAACGACGACCTGATGAACGCGATGGGCTACCGCGTCTCCCCGAACGAGGTCGAGGGCGCGCTGATCGCGCATCCGTCCGTCGCCGAAGCCGGGGTCGCCGAGCTGGCCGTGCGGGCCGACGTCTCGGTGATCTGCGGCTTCGTCGTGCTGCAGCCGGGCGCCCAGCCCGACGCGGACGCGCTGATCGCGTGGTGCGCCGAGCGCCTCGCGGCCTACAAGCGCCCGCGGGAGATCCGCTTCCTCGACGCCCTCCCCCGCACCGCCAACGGCAAGGTCCAGCGCAAGCGGCTCGCCGCGGCGGCCGGGGCTTGAGCCGCGTGTCCGCGATCCCGCCGAACGGCACGCGCACCCTGCCGATCTCCGTCTTCATCATCGCCCGCAACGAGGCGGACCGCATCGGCGCGACGATCCGTGCGGTGCGCGACCTGACCGACGACCTGGTGGTGGTCGATTCCGGCTCGACCGACGGGACGCAGGCGCTGGCAGCCTCCCTCGGCGCGCGGGTGATCCACAACGACTGGCCGGGCTACGGCCCGCAGAAGCGCTTCGCCGAGGACCAGTGCCGCCACGCCTGGCTCCTGAACCTCGACGCCGACGAGGTGGTGCCGCCCGATCTCGCCGCCAACATCCGCGCCTTGTTCGCCGCCGGCGAGCCCGAAACGCCCGCCTGGCGCATCGCCATCGCCGAGATCTTCCCCGGCGAGAGCCGCCCGCATCGCTGGGCCTACGCCCTGACGCCGGTGCGGCTCTACCGCAAGGATCGCGGGCGCTACTCGCCCTCCCCGGTCCACGACCGCGTGGCGCTTGAGCCCGGCGTCGAGCCCGGACGGCTCAAGGGGGTGATCCATCACTTCTCGGTGCGCTCGCTCGGCGACCAGCTCGACAAGCTCAACCGCTACTCCGACCAGCAGGCCGACGACCTCGAAGCCCGCGGCGTCGCGATCCCGAGCTGGCGCGTGTTCGTAGAGCTGCCCGGCAATTTCCTGAAGGCCTATTTCGGCCGCCGCCACTGCGTCCGCGGCGTCTACGGCTTCCTCACGGCGATGAACTACGCGATCTCGCGCCACCTGCGCATCGCCAAGCACTACGAACGCCGAAGGGCCTCCGCCACGCGCCAAGCCCGCGACCCGCTTGACCGCCCCGGCCCGACCTCTTAGAGCCGACGACGCTGGAGACGTGGCCGAGCGGCTGAAGGCACTCGTTTGCTAAATGAGCATACCCAGAAATGGGTATCGAGGGTTCGAATCCCTCCGTCTCCGCCACCACACTAAATTGTGGTGAATTCGCCGTAGCTTGCTTTCGGACAATGGCTTTCTGGACGCCCGGTGGTACACACGGGTGGTACACATGGCCCTGGCGATGGCGACTCCCTGGCTGCATCCGCGATCTGGCTTCTACTACCTGCGCCGGCGTGTCCCGGACGAGCTGAAGGCGCTCGTCGGCAGCGGCGAGATCCGCCGCAGCCTCGGCACGCGCGATCCCAAGGAAGCCAAACGTTTGTTCCCCGCAGCGCTCGCGGCTCTCGAGGAACAGTGGGCCAACCTGCGCGACGGTCCTCAGGCTTTGAGTGAGCGGGCGTGCATCGAGATGGCGGTTCGTATCGGTGAAGAATTTCTCGCGCACCACCGGGAGGCGCCGAGCCAGCAGACGCAGTGGTCGGTCGACCTCGGTGAGGACCTGTTCAAGCAGTCAGCGACAGAGCTCGATCTGACGAGGCCCGCCGTCGACCTGATCACGGAGGGCTTCGATCGCCACGCGTTCAAACGCGCGGAAATGCGCACTTGGTGTGAAGACATTGCCGATCGCTATCTCGCGCAGAACGGGTTGCGCGTCGACGCAGGCAGTCGGAGCGACTTCGTCTGGGCGATCGCCGATGCGACGCAGGCCGCGGCGCTGAGCCTGCGCGAGCTTAGCCAAGGTGCTCGTCGTGCGTTTGTGGGACGTACCGCAACGGCACCGCTGCCGATGACCGAAATTCGAAGCACGCGAGTACCGGTGGTACGGGCGGCATTAGACCGCGCTGAGCAGGCGGCTGCCATTTCGTTTGAAACGCTGATCACGGGATGGCTACGCGAGCGGCAGCCTTCGCTTAAAACCGCCTACGTCTTCCCCCGAACAGTGCGCGAGTTCATCGCTTTCGTTGGCCACGACGATGCGGCAGCGGTCGGAGAAGACGATCTGATCCGCTGGAAGGACGCGCTCCTCGGCAAGGAACTGCGTGGCTCGACCATCCGCAACGGTAAGATCGGTCCGGTACGCACGATCCTGCAGTGGGGGGTCGACAACAAGAAGCTGTCGACGAACGTCGCGCGCGGCATCAAGGTGACGACCAAAGCGCGTGCTCAGGACCGCAAGCGCGACCCCACCGAGGCCGAAGTGGCGATCATCCTCGCGGCAGCCTCTGCGGCGGAGGACAGTGTGCGTCGGTGGGTGCCGTGGCTGTGCGCCTATTCTGGCGCTCGCGTCGCCGAAATCTGCCAGTTGCGCAAGGAAGATGTCTACAACGACGGGGATATCCACGTCCTGGCGATCCGGCCGGAGGCCGGGTCGCTCAAGAACGAGAATTCGGAGCGGACCATCCCTGTCCATCTCCGCCTGATTGAGAAGGGTTTTCTTGAATTCGTCGAAGGTGCCAAGTCCGGGCCGCTGTTTCCGGACCTGCCACCTGACCGCTTCGGCAGCCGCGGCGGCAATGGCTCCAAGGTTCTGAGCCGTTGGGTTCGATCGCTAGGAATGAAAGACCCACGCATGCAGCCCAACCATGGCTGGCGGCACCGCTTTTCGACCCTCTCGCGCGATCACGGCTTACGCGAGGACGTAACGATCTACATACTCGGACGGCAGAAGACTGTGAGCGGGGCCTACGGCGGCTACGGCCTTAAAATGCTGCTCGAGCAGATGTCCAGGATCCCTTGACGTCACCGCGCTGCGAGCTGGCGGGGGGCATAACTTCTAGCGCGCAGGTCATGTCGCCCCATCCGCGACACGCCACGCCCCTTAAGGGCCCCGAGCCTCCATCGCTAACCAGGCGAGATGGGGACCGCCGGGTAAAACTCCGAAGGGCATCGGAGAGAAGGGTAAGCTCGGCAACGAGCATGCTCAGGATGGGGTACAAGGCTTCGCAGCCATCCCCCAAAGACGATGTCCCACCCCGATGGATCGGAGGGTGACATCATATCTGCGCTGGCCACCGGGATGGTGGGAAGCAGTGCGCAAAGGCCAACAGCCCAACCCTGGCCTACCTATCACAAGGTTGCACTTCCGATCCAACGGCCGACCGACGCCTCGCAGATTGCGAGTTCGATCTGGACGGCTGGCTTCGCCGCCGTCCAGGCGAAGCTTTGCTCTTCGAGCAAGACGGCCTCCCTCGGCCTCCCCCAGGAAGACAGATAAGAGCCCTCCATAAAGAGGGCTGCGATAACCCTGGAACCCTAGGAGAAGGATATATGACGCCGGCCGACCTCGATAAATTCGGCGTGGGTTATCGCGGTTTGCGTTCCGCCGGGAGACCATCTTCCGATACGGCGATGCCGGCGCCCTCGATCAAGACGGGCTGGTCTCCTTCATCCGCCTGTCCGCCCAGCCCCTCGCACCCGGCACGGCGACGCCTACGATGGCTTCTCCACCACGGACTTCTAAATCAGCAGCACCCTTCCCGTGAACTCATAGGCGCGTAGCCCGTCTATCCGCTCGCTCCCTTGATCACCGGGTGGTGCCCACATGTCTCAAACTCGCAGTCACTACTCGCGCAAGAGCGCCGATTTTAACGAAGTAAAATCAACGACTTGCATGACGGCTGAGTCGGCTCATTCCGTTTCCGCGATATGCGGCTCCGTTTTTAGCTCTGTTACGATCCGATCGTTCTTCAGAGAACCCTCAAATCGAACGGTGCGCGTCAGGCGGCCCCTCTGCTAAACCATCCTTCATGGTCATCGATCTCCCTGAAATCCCGAAGGTTCCTGATCTCTTCGGCGCCACCATCAAAGCCCTCGACGGCCTCGGTGGCTCGGCTTCAAACGACGAAATAGATGATCGCGTTGGTGATCTGCTCGCTCTGTCGGCCGAGGTCCGCAGCTTTATCCACAAGGCCGGCCCCCTACCGAAAGTGAATTATCGTTGCGCCTGGGCTCGAAGCTGGCTCAAAAATGCGGGGTTCGTAGAAAACAGTGGGCGCGGAGTCTGGTCTCTCACGGCTCTCGGACGCTCTGCCCTAATACAATACAACGAGGCGGAACTCGTAAAACGGGTGCGGCAGGCAAACTACGCCTTGCGCAAGGGCATGTCCCTTACTGAGGATGCGCCACCCCCAACCGAAGGTGAGCTGACCGTCTCGCTACAGCCCGAAATGGGGTGGAGAGAACAGCTCCTTGAAACCCTGGGGCAGATTCATCCTGCGGCCTTCGAACGGCTGTGCCAGCGACTGCTGCGCGAGGCTGGGTTCACGCGCGTGGAGGTCACGGGCAAGACCGGTGACGGCGGCATCGACGGCACAGGCGTCCTGCGTATGAACCTGCTCTCCTTCCAGGTCATTTTCCAGTGCAAACGATGGAAGGGATCGGTCGGCGCCGCGACTGTGCGTGACTTCCGGGGAGCCATGGTCGGCCGTGCCGACAAGGGCCTGATCCTCACCACCGCGGCCTTCACTGCTGATGCCCGGCGAGAGGCAACACGGGACGGTGCTCCGGCGATCGATCTCGTCGACGGCGAAGCTCTGTGCGACCTTCTAAAACTTCATCGCATCGGGCTAACCGTAAAAATGGTCGAAGAGATCACTCTTGACCATCAAGCACTCTCGGCCATTTAAAACGCTAGTTCTTTATATCAAATCGTAAAAACTTGCTTTTGATCTGTCTTTAAGAAAACTGATATATAAATAGGGCGAAGCAGAATTACTCCCTCGCCCCAGTCGTTCTGTTTACGATAGCGAAGACGACGTCGCCGCCGTCACTATACGTATTAATGAATTAACTCGATAGCTCTGTCGGCCAAGGCGCAACGGCCGCCCCCCGTGTACGCACGCCCGTTCCGCAACAGGACGCGGGTGACGGCTGCCATATGATCAGCAGACATCGCTCGTTTCACGGGATTACGGCCGCCGTAAGCACGGTCATAAGCCTCAACGGCTAGCTCACCCAACCGGCCGGCCTTCGGCGACATGACGGTCCGGATCAGCAACTTGAGTCCGAAGCGGTTCCCACGCCGGATCATCGCTCCCATGTCGGTCATCAGCAACGCTGCGGCGCGCAGGCAGAGATTCTCGACGGCGGCGATTTGGTCAAGTGACATGTTGGGCTTCAGCGTCGCGGCCTCGGCTCTGATGGCAGCCTCGGCGTGAAGGCGGCTGACGCTGTCGCCAGCTAGCAGTTCAACGGTATCCAAGCCTTCGTTGAGATCGAGGCAGAAATCGTTAGGGTTGTACGATAGGGTGTTCATGGACATCTCTTTTCAGTTCGAGATGCCAGTTCACCGCCCTCCAACCACCGGAGAACGCGACTGACTCCGTATATAGAGTTGGCGAGGCGAAATGATTAGTTGGAAGGCTACGTGCCCCCGGAAACCGCCAGAAATTCGACTTGAGATAGCAAGCTTACCAAATAAATCATCCATAAGTTGTGAATGTCGAGATACACTACAATTCGGTCGCCCCTTTCCCAAAGGGGCTGAGATAAAACTCTAGGTGGTATCTCGAAAGCCGATCCAGATCGCGCGAGCTTCCACTCACGTTCTCTCAGCCGATTACCCCTCCCCTCATCAATGGCGGCCTTCATCCGCCAGCTAGGCTTTCATCGCCGGGCATCTCAAAGCACCGGCCATGTCAGGGCACCCTTGAAGGCTGTCATCGCCGCCGCCATCGGCCAGCGAATTTCATCGCCGACCTCAAAGGCACTGTTGCTTAATCACCGGCCCACCACACCCTGAAGCCAAGCCTCAAAAGCAATCAGCCGTTCTAAATCTTGCAGTCACGGTGGTACTTCATCGACGCCTGAACCCGCCACAAGATCAATGACCTAAGGCCGCCCTGCCCGGCCCCCATTCCGAAACCTTCTACCTCGGTTCCAGTTTTGGTCGTCCAGATGTACGGCACCGCGTCCACCCCGGGGGGGGCACTCCCTTCGTAATCCTAGTCCGGCCACCGTTCACGACCATTCTGTGGAACGAGCAGTCATATTCACACCGGCGGCCGGACGTCCCTACCTTTCCACCGCGATCGCCATGCGCCGGACGTCTCGTTTGGGTGGTTCTGTGACTGTCCGCTTCTGGAGGGGTAAACCTCGAAGCCGACCTAAACGCGCTGCCAACATTTTCCTCGGCGCACTCACCGGCCACGTCGCTATCGACGTCCCGTTCCTGGTCGAGCCTTCGGCACCAACGCCCGGGGAAATCGAGCGTCGCTTCGCCCTAGTCGTTGTCATGTTCCTGGACCTGCCCGCCGGGATGAAGGTCACTGAACCCGACGGTCGGTTCACCGGGTCGGCGGTCGACCGACCGACGCCTCAGTCGCGTGTCGCCGAGTGGCGGAACGCCACTCGGTGTTCCGTCCGACGGGTCGCTTGCGGCCGACGAACCTGATCCTCCGAAGGCGGCATCGCGACCGTTTCGGTTTGCGTCGACTCGTCGGACGGCATCATGGCCGCACCTACCGAGACGAAGCCGGCCGTCGCCTTGACGTCCTGGGGCTGGCGAGGATCCCGTGCGATCAATGCCGCTTCCTGCTGAAGGCGAAGGTTGCAGGACTTGGATGCCAAAGCGCCGTTCGGCGTGCAGGCGTCGTGACGGGCACATGCGGCGTCGAGTGCATCGATGGGCCCCAGCGGAGCGTTGTTACCCGGTCCGCAGTAATTCCCATGAAGCATCGGGCTTGGCGACGACGCCGATTGGGCCAGCGCGGGACCTGCAAGGCAGGTCAGAAGGAAAACCGAGGTCGAGAACTTGATGATCATCTTGAGGGTACCCTGATGCGTCTCACCCCCTCAGGTGGTTCGCAACGAGGCCCGCCGGACGGCGGACATGTCGACATCGTCGAGAGGTGTGACCGGCACACCCCGGATGGGAATATGCCGGCCGTCGGATCGATTTTCGGGACGAGGAAGCGGCTAGCTGGCGCGCTTGTTGGTCCGCGCCTCGGAGATTTCGGTGTAGCGCCTGTCGAATGCGATCATCTCGTCGGTCATGCGCTTGAGCTCCGCGGCGTCCTTGTCGCGACCGAGATGCTTGGCGGTGGACGCAAGGGTGCCGTAGACGGCGATGTAGTAGTGGATCGATATCTGGGCCGCAGCGACGCCGCTGGCGTCCTTCACCTCGGGGTCCTTGGCGGCATCCATCGTCTGGATGGTACCGGCCCGGATGCCTTCCATGATAATGTTGGGCATGCCGCCCGGCTGGCCTCCGGCGTCCTTCAGGAGGCGCGAGATCGTCTCGGAGTGCCGTTCGGCGGCGGCGGCGCCTTCCTCGGCGATTTTCCGAAGCTCAGGATCGCTCAGGTCCTTAGTGACCGCCTGCGCGGCTTCCTTGCCCTGCTCGTCGGCGCTTTTGATTGCCTGCAGGCCCGTGACGTACCAGTCGGCGTATGCGTTCTCTGCCATGTCGAATATCCCGCTTCATTAAATGAACGGTAGCGTTCATTTAATGAAGCGTCTGGGGTGCCCGCTTGTTCCGGGGCCAGGGAGATAATTGTGAGCGAGCGGATCGAAGAGCCGACCGGCATCATGCCGGTCCGCCGACGGGGGCGGCCTCGCGCCGACCAAACGGGCGAGGTCGAGGGGAGGGTGCTCGACATCGCGACCCGTCTCTTCCTCCAACAGGGCTTCGACCGAACGACGTACGAGGGAATCGCCGAGCTGGCCCATGCCGGCAAGGCGACTCTGTACGCCCGCTACCCGACCAAGGAAGCGCTGTTCAAGGAGGTGGTCCGGCGCAGGGTAGCGCTCTCGCTCGCGCGGATCTCGGCCGGGGGCGCCGGCGGCGCCGTCAGGGATAGGATCCTGCGGGCGTGCATCATGCTCGCCGACGAGACCTTTGTTCCGGACGTCATCGCGCTGATGCGTATCACCATCGTCGAGACGGAGCGTTTCCCCGACATGGCCCGGGCCTCCTACGATATCGGGTTCGGGGGATGCGTCGGATGCATCGCCGAAGCCATCGCCGGGGGCGTCCATGCGCCGGACCGGATTTCTGCGGCCATCCCCATCGCCACCCGGATCGTGGAGATGGCGTTGCTGCCGCTCCAGATCCACGCGCTCTACGGCGTCGATCTGGCCGCACTGCGCGAGCGTGCCCGCCGTGACGTCGCAAGCGTCGTCGACATGGTGGCGGACGGCCTGATCCCGTTCGGGGAAACGGGTCCGGATGAGATGTCCGATCGGGGTTGGCCGGGCGAACGCTGATCGCGGGATCGACGCGACGCCCCCAATATGCCTTTCACAATCGGGGGCTTCCCCCTCCATTTCGTTCGGGAATGCACGGCCGGCCCCAGCGTACCGGAAGCCGCTCGCCTCGGCATTCGCCAGGGCATCGACACGATGCGCGAGAGCCTCCTAAACTCGGTCATGCGCAACGAGGCGGCTCGACCGGCCGAGCACGGCTCCGTCGTGACCGCCTGGATTTCCGGCGTGGGAACTAAACGGACGTCAACATCGTCGGTTCGGCAGGATCTCGGCGACCTCGGGCATGTCCACGGTCGCCCGCTTGCACAGTTCGGCAAGGTCCGCACCCTAATTTCGAGCCGTGGATGCTGGCACCCAATCAATCGCGAACTAACTTGGCGCGCCGGTGGACCCTACCGTGCGAAGGTGCCTTGCCCGGACGGAGTGTCGTCATCCTACTCCCGAATGAGGCTGCTCCCTCTCGCATCTCCTGAGAACCGTGAACGCCGGTCAGCCCGCCGGGGCGGTCTCGGGGGGGATGCCCGCGGGGGCCGTATAGCTCTGCGCCCAGACGCTTGTACCTGGCCCGGCGAATGGCATCAGGACGGCCATGAGGGTGATGGTGATGAAGCGACCGCGGGGTGTCATGGCTGGTACTCTCCTGGATTGAAGGCGCGCTCGATTGGGCTCAGCGCGGCGGGAACAGGCTGGCGACGGCCGGCTGGACGGCTTTGCGATGCTCCCCGACGACATCGGCAAGGTTCGTCTCGATGGTCGTCTCGACCGAGAGGCCGACCCGCAGCAGCCGGGCGAGCGGCTGGTTCGGCGCGATGACGATCTGCACCGGCAGGCGCTGCACGATCTTGGTGAAATTGCCGGTGGCGTTGTCGGGCTGGATGGTCGCGAAGGTCGCCCCGGTGGCGGCCGGGACGCCGACCACCGTGCCTTCTAGGTCGACGTCGTAGGCATCGACGTGGATGCGGGCGCGCTGTCCGGCCTGGACGTGCCTGAGCTCGACCTCCCGGTAGTTCGCCTCGACGTAGACCTCGGACAGCGGCACGACGGCCATCAGCCCCGTGCCTGCGCCGATGTAGTTGCCTACCTGCACGCCGCGCTGGGCGACCATGCCGTCCACCGGGGCCACGATCCTCGTGTAGGAAAGGTTGAGATGCGCCTGTTCGAGCTGCGCCTCGCTGGCGCGGACGCTCGCGCGGGCCGAGACTTCCTGGGCCTGCAGGATCTTCAACTGCGCCTGCGCGGCTTCCAGGGAGGCCTTCGCCCCGTCGAGGGCAGCCCGGCTCTGCAGCAGGGTGCTGTCGGCCTGCTGATGGGTCTTGATCGTGCCCGACCCGGTTGTGGCGAGGTACTCGTAGCGCTTGGCGTCGGATTCCGAGAAGGTCAGCTGCGCCTCGGCGGTCTTCACCTGTGCCCTGGCCTGCTCGATCACCGGACCCTGGCGAGTGAGGGATGCCGCCGCGTTGACGACCATGGCGCGGTCGCGCGCGAGGTTCGCGTCCGCCGAGGCGACGACGGCGCGGTAGTCCCGGTCGTCGAGTTCGACCAGCACCTGTCCGACCTTGACCATGTCGTTGTTCTGGACGCGGACGTCTGTAACCTGCCCCGCGACCCGCGGCGCGATGGCGGCGTAGTGCACGCGTACGTAGGCGTTGTCGGTCCGGACGTCCGGATGCGGCGCCAGGGTGTGCCAGGCGACCGCTCCAGCGAAGCAGAGCACGACGAGGGTGCCGAGGGTCCAAGGCCAGACCCTGGCGAACCATCCCCTCTCCGGCGCAGTCGGGGCCGGGGTGGGTTGTGCGGGCGCCGTTGGGGCGGCGGGTGGTTGTGCGTTCGGAGTAGGGGTGGCGGACATGGGTACTCAGTGCTTCGCGAACAGGATGCGCGGCGGGTAGGTGCGGAGCGGGAGAAGGACGACGAGCACCGCGAGGGCGACGCCGAAGCCGGACAGGATCAGGAAGGAGTCGGCGGTGGTCAGCACGCTCGCCTGGGTCTCGACGGCATGCGCGAGCCGCTCCGCATGGCCGCCGACATCGTCGGACGGAAGGGCGGCGACGCTGCCCGGCAGGAGGGTCGCGGCATGCGCGGGATTGAAGCGCATCTGCCCGACCTGATCGACGAGGCGTTCTGAGTGGAGCGCGCCGCGCCAGCGCTCGATGAGTTCGAGGACGCAGGTGCCGACCGGGGCGGCGAGGCTGCGGGTCGTGTTGACCAGCGCCGAGGCGTACGGACCTTCGGCGGGACCCTGCACGGCGTTCGTGGCGATCATCAGCAGGGGCAGGACGACCATCGGCTGGCCGACCATCTGCAGCACCTGCCAGACGTAGAACTGCTCCCGGTTCCACGAGGCGTCGACGAGGGAGCTGCCGACGCAGGCAGTCAGGATCAGCGTCAGGCCGCAAAGCGTCACGCCTCGCGCGTCGGCCCAGCTATGGTCGAGGAGGTACGCCACCGCCGGCAGCATCAGGAATTGTCCGAGCGCGATGACGAGCGTGATCCAATGCCCCTGGAGCGCCCGGTAGCCCTGGATCTCGACGAGGTAGGTCTGCGGCAGCAGCGAGGAGGACAGGCTGAGGACGAGGAACAGGAACAGCCCAAGGACGCCGTAGGCGAAGTTTCGGCGCGCGAGCATCTGAAGCTTGAGCAGGGGCA
The DNA here is from genome assembly GCF_008039455.1 of Methylobacterium sp. WL116. Lineage (NCBI taxonomy): Bacteria > Pseudomonadati > Pseudomonadota > Alphaproteobacteria > Hyphomicrobiales > Methylobacteriaceae > Methylobacterium > Methylobacterium sp. WL116. Next base: position 35,497 of record NZ_VRUV01000003.1, on the reverse strand, counting down.
GCGGGTGATACCACTCGTTCAGGGCGAGCAGCGGGAAGGCGACCACGCAGAGCGAAACGAGGATCCAGACCTCGTGCGAGTTGAACCAGTCCTGGTGGTTGCCGTGGTACATCAGCGTGGTGAAGGAGCCCGTGCCGACGGCGAGGAGCAGGGCGCCCTTCCAGTCGAACTGGCGCAGGCGCTCGTAGCGTGGGGGGTCCTGCGGCATGCCGTGCCAGACGAGGACGGCCGCGACGGCTCCTAGCGGCAGCGCCTCGAAGAACACGAAGCGCCAGTCGACCACGTCGGTCCAGAACGCCGCGATGGAACTGCTGATGGCCGGCGAGAAGGTTGCGGTGAGCGCGTAGACCGCCAGCCCGTAAAGACGGATCGGTGGCGCGAGCACGCGCAGGGCCGTGGTCATCAGGAGGGGGATCGTGAACCCGCCGCCCAAACCCTGGACCAGGCGCAGGCCCAGCAAGACGGACAGGTCCGGGGCGAACGGGATGAGCAGCGTCGCGCCGCCGGCCAGCGCGATGGCGAACAGGGTGAAGCGGCGCAGGGTGAACGTGACGGAGAGCCAGGGCGCCAGGGCCATCCCGAACGCGACGCCGGAAGCGTAGAGGCTCTCGATCCAGAGCCCGGGGTCATGGCTGATGCCGAGGGCTCCGCGCACGTCCACCAGGGCCGTGGCCAGGACGAGTTCGTTGAACTCCGCACTGAGGGCGGCAACGAGCACGCCGAGCAGGCCGATCAGCGGTTTGAGTGGCATGGTGAAAAATCCGGGGGGACGGACGTGCGGCCGGCTTCACGCCGTCGCGACATGGCTTTTCAGCTTCCTGACGAAGGCGCCGAAGTGTGGGAACAGCTCGGCGAACGGCGGCTCGCCGCGATGCCGGAGCAGGATTTCGCCGAAGAGTTTGAGGCCGACCGTGAACTCGGCCGCCTCCGCCTCGGGTACGGCCGTCCCCGCCCGGATGCGGGACAGGATCTGGAAGAGATCGTCGTGGTTGGTGACGCGGAACGTCAGCGTTTCCCCCGGGGTGGCGGCATCGTCGCCGAGCGCCTCAAGGGACAAGCGGTAGGTGTGTCGCATGGCGTTGGCAGGGGTATCCGTCGGTTGATGGCATCAACTTACAAGTATGAGTTGATTATGTCAACCGATAAGGTATGATGCGCTCATGGATGATGATCTCCTCGACCTCTTCGGCGCCGTCGCGAATGGCTTCCAGGCGCAGCTGCAGGGTCTTGCAGCGATAGAACGCTGGGGCCTCGCCCCGTTCCAGGCCCGTACGCTGTCGCTGATCGCCCGCAACGCCGATTGCTCGCAGCTGATGCTGTCGACCTGGACCGGCCGCGACAAGGCTCAGCTGGCGCGCACCATCAAGGAGCTTGAGGCGCGTGGGCTCGTCACGCGTCGGGCGCATCCGTCGGACTGGCGCACCCAAAGTCTCAACGTGACCGCCGAAGGCGATCAGGCATCTCGGCAACTAAGCCGCCAGCGCATTGAAGCGGGTGCCGCGATGCTGGAGGACGTGAGTCCCGACGAACGGGAGGTCCTACGTCGCATCCTGTCGAAGATGAAGGCGCGGCTTGATGGCGGCGGCGGTCCCTCGGCCCTTCGAGGCTCCTGAATTCCGAAGGGCCATGCGCGGCTGGGTTTGCGTAATGCCCAGATTGCGAACGACTGCTTCCGGGTAAGGCCGCGAACGACTGCGACGACCGGCTCGGGTCGATTTCTGCCGCTGCCGTGCTGTTTCGCGGATGCCTCCCACACCGTTGACGCCGGGGGGCGCTGTTTCTGCCGATGATGCCGAGCCTTCAGTCTCATCACGCAATCAGCAATCGCCGAAAGTACAATTAAATCAATCTCTTATGATGCATTATTTGTCGCCGCTCCGGTTCAATCCGGAGCGGCTCCGTTTTTAAGCGCCGCCAGGACGGAAGCTCCTAAATATTCAGCGTCGACGTCAACTCTTTCATCATTGCGGCATTCGCGGCGGCTCTCTGATCCGCCGTCTCCGACCACTGCTGCGCGCACCACTCCTGGAAATAGGCATCAGTGAAGATTGCCCCCGGCGCCGTTCCGAAGTGCTCCAGCGCATAATCTAGGAAATCCGGAATGGTGCTGTTGCTCTGCCGGCTCTGCGTGCTTAGTCCCCGCGCGACGCCTAATCGCTGACGCACGACAAGCCCCTGACGGCGTAACTTTAGGCCACCGACTTTCTCGATACGAATCTGCTTGGCCCGAAGTTCGGGGTTAAGCTCTCGCGTTGTCGGCTTCAGGCCCTTGGATATGTATCTGTAAAGCCGCCACTGTGCCCGTATGTTGTTGTCACGTCGGCAGATGACGTGGACCGTTTGGTCCCCCTTGGTGCCGCGACGCGGCTTCTTCAGAGGACGTGCTGCGATCGTCGCCACCGCCGTCTCGGCCTGAAACTTCACCGCTTCCCTCATGTGGTGCGGCACGCGCAGGAGGATGTGCGAGTGCAGCCCGTAGGTCTTGCCGTTCTCGATCACCCAGACCCAGGCTGGCTGCACTCCGCGGTGCAGCAGCCACTTCCGCAGAAGCTCCAGATATCGAATCTGCGCCGCCATCACGGCGTCGGGGGCGACGATCCCCGCCGTCGACCAGGAGATCGAGATGAAGGCGTTCATCACCTCGCCGACGCAGTTCGCATAGGCGATGGCATTGTAGCCCTTTCGGAACTGCGACGAGGTCAGATACTCGGACGCTCCGTGCCCGGCCCACGCGCGCCCATTAGCCTGTCGATTGCTACCGAACACCGCCTGATGCAGCTGCACGGCGGCGTCGGCACTGGTGCCCCCGACCCAGTTCGGCAAGCCGAAGTCGGCGAACTCTAAGCCGCTCTCGCGTAGGAAGCGGATCTTCTCGCCCAAAGTCGGCAGTTCATCGAGCATGGTTCGGTCGTAGGGTGGCTCGTATTCGGCGGACTGAGAGCGTTTGCGACGAGACGTAGCCCCTTCGGCTGTAATGCTGCCCATGAAGGGATTGGCGGGACGATCACCGGTTGGAGGTAGAGAATTAGACACAGAGGTGCTCCTGAGAAAAAGTCAAGGATGCGAATTTTTATAAGTTTAGGGTGTGAAGTCGTCTACACTTCAGCGACGCGCGGAGTGTCGGCCCCGCACGCGCCTAATAGTTAACAAACTTCAAGCCATTTGATGCTTGTCGTCGCTATGCTGTTGCAGTAGCTCGAAGGCTTGCTCAGCCATCGCTAGTTGACCGAATCCGATCAGGTCGCGAGTGTGTGCCTTTAGCTTCTTTGCGTAAGCTCTCTGCTTCGCGGGAGTATTTGCGTTGGCGGCCAGCCCGTATGTGTCGAAGGCGAGTTGCCCCATGCGGCCGGCAATAGGCACGTTCACCCCCACGGCCAAGGCAGCAATATCACCGCCGTAGCCCTGACGACAAAGCTCACCCATGTCCGTCATCAATAAGGCAGCCGCGCGAAGATGCGGGTTCTTAATTTTTTGTATCATATCGATCGACATTCCAAATATAATCTTCTTTGACTCAGCTTCGATTAATATTCGAACTGAGTCTAAATCTAGACGCTCATCTAATGAATTTTCGAAATGATATGATTTAGATGGAGTGACTAATTCGTCTTTATGTTGTTTGCCATTATCTTCTTTACGAAAAGTGACAATTGTTTCTTCGGCATTGCATGATGCCATAATTTCGTCAAATAGGTAGTCATATTTATCAGCAAAGATATCTTCAGAGATTTGATTGAGGGGCGTGTCACGGCGATGCAGTCTCAACACTTCATACGCCGTTTGAACGCGGCGAAATTCTTCACCCGCGTTAACACCTCTACCATTGATGTCCGGATGCGTAGCCTTGGCGCGTGCCCGATAGGCAGCTTTGATCGCGTTCGGTGTCGCATTCTGTGCAAGGCCAAGTTCGATGTAGGCTTCTTCGATGGTCATAGAGTTCCCTGTCCGTTCAACCACTTGGCAGGGTCCGGACTGGGTGTCCGGACTTGTCCGCGAGGCGATGGGTTAGGGATAGCTGGTCAAAGGCGTCCGACGGCTCGCGAGCGGAATTGTTCGGATTGAGCCCTGCATGGCCAGCGCAGGAAGAGGGAACGGCATGAGGCAGGCGTATGTGGGGTTCTACTGGACGCTGCCAGTGGCACGCCGGCCGTTCCGAAAAGGTACGACCGACGTCGAAGAGGCCGCCCGCCGGTCTCGCACGATCCGCTACCAGCTCGAAGTTATTCGGCGCTACGTACGTGAGGATAAGGGCGTGCTCGTCGGCGAAGCAGCCTTCGTCGAGCTGGCAGCGGATCGCGGCACAAAGCACATTGCGGACGCACTTGCCAAAGTTGTGGCGCTCTGTGCGACGCATTCGGCCACGCTTCTCTATGTGGATTTCGCACGCGACCTTCAGTGGCGCCCCCATCCATATATGATGAGCTACCTGAAGGATCACGGGGTGGAACCCTTACCCTTACCTGCAGACAAGCTCACGCAAGATGACTGGGAGTTCGATCCCCGCAAGCACTTCTCGCAGTGGGAAAACCGACAACGTACGGAGGCTCACGCGATGCGCATGCAGGCCCGGCAGGAAGTTCAGGCGGTGCTAGAGGACCTTCCAGCTCAGCGCGGGCGCTGGCAGGCCGCAGCGAACGAACTGAACGCACGCGGCATCAAGACAACGACGGGTCGAGAGTGGACCGCTGAGGGAGTGCGCCGGACTAACGATCGGCACGGCTCCTCGGATTGAGCCCTTCGGTCGATAAAGGAGGGCCGAGGCGAAATATAGACGATCGCATCCGCAGCGCTGAGCAGAGGAAGCCAAAATCGGCTCAGTTACCGCTGTGCGATGAGCTGATCAATTCCGATATGATATCACCTCCTACACCCCCCACGGAAAAGCCCAGCTACTACCACGATGCGACAGCTCAATCTCCTCATGCGCACTATGAGTGCAATCGGCCGATCGAACCGTGTTAAATACACACCTGCTAGCCGTGTTCCTTAAGTCGATTATAATGTTTAAAGCCAGATACAATCCTATGCATCTTAAGCGCTATCTGAAACGCTGTCTAAATTCTATTTAAAAACTATATAGCTATCAAAAATCAAAACCGAAACAGTCGCTCTCCCCGACTGGTCGAATATTTTGTAGACCTGATCCTTTGATCTGTTCGCGAAACGATCTCTGTCTCGCAAAAAATACGACCCCAACCTGAACCTGGATCTACCCGCATAGCCCGCGGCTTCATCCAGGATCAACCATGCCCCTTACGCGCGCCCCTCTTGTCCCCGAGCCCTTGCTTCGTGCCCACGATTGCCTGATCGTCGGTGACACTCGGTACCGTGCTGCCGCCCGCCTCAAGCAATCTCTCTGGCGCGAGGAGCAGGGCCTCGCTCCTGGCTTTCATCGACCTGGTGGCCGGCGAGATCTGCCTGCCATCACCCTTGGCTCGACCCTGCTGCCCGCAGACGCCGGAAGGGGCTGCAACTTCCTTAGCCCGGCCGTCCATGCCTTCGTGCGTCGCTCCCTCGTGCTGCGCGAGGAAGGGGCATGCATCAACTACGAGCGCCTGCACCGGAATCTGCTCTCCTCCGAGCCGCTATGCTTCAATCTTCTGGCGCCGCTGGCCCTGAATCTTGACCTCGCCACTGCCGTCTTTCGCAGGCTGCTGCCGAACTTCGTCCATCTCGTCGAGGGCATTCGATTCGAGACCGCGCCTTCCCGCGACCGCAGTGATCCCCGGTTTTTGGCAGATCGGACGGCATACGACGCTGCCGTGAACGTCATCAGTATGGATGGCGAATCAGCCACCGTTTTCGTGGAAACCAAGCTCTCGGAGGGCGCTTCAGGTCCGGCCGCCACGCTTCGTCCCCGCTACGACACGGTCAGCCGAGAGCTGGCCCTTCATCACGATCCTGAGGCCAAGGTCCTGCGCTCCGTCGCTCTTGAGCAGTTCTGGCGTCTCCATCTTTTGGCAGGCTGCTGCGTCCGGCAGGGTATCACCCCCCGCGCTCACCTCCTCGTCCTCAGTCCTTCCCTCAACCGGCGGGTCGCCGTCGCGTCCCAGCTCTACGCCAACGAACTTATTGATCCGGCGGGCTCCGCTCCCAAAACCGTAGGCTTTACCGCCCTGCCGCTGGAAGCCTTCGTTTCCGCCCTTCTTGAAGCCGGCGCCGAAGAGCAGGCAGGCTACCTCAATCACCGCTACCTAGACCTGCAGCCGGTGTTCGACCTGGTCCTTCTTCACCCCGACGGAATGTCGGATGACCCCTCGAACCCGCCTCCAACAGCGCCTTCGCCTCTGGCGCTTCCCGCTCCTTCATCGATCACGGCTGAGCCCGACATCGAGCCAGCGACGGTGCTCACGCCCAACTCTGAAGCAGACAACCCAACCAAACCAGCGAGACGTCGCCGGCGCTCACTGCCGTCCCTGAGGACAACGCCAGGCGCACAGCGGCAACCGAAGCCACGCCCCACCCAAGCGACCGGTTCATCCGCCGGCAAGGCTGCTGGGCGGGGAGGCCGCTGATGGCTCTTGCCTGTTTCACCAAGGCGCAGCGCCGTCAGCTGCTGCTCAACGGTCAACGCTCCGCCGCGGGCAAAGACATCGACCCGCTCCCGGTAGTCAAACTGTTCCTCCCGGACGGTGCTGCTACGTGGCTGCTCTCCGAACTCGATCCCACCGATCCCACCCGCGCTTTCGGCCTCTGCGATCTTGGGCTGGGGTCGCCCGAGCTTGGCTACGTCGACCTCAACGAACTTGCGCAGCTGCGAGGCTACATCGGGCTGCCAGTCTCACGAGACGTCTACTTCCAGCCAGATAGGAAGCTATCCGCCTACGCCGCCGATGCCATCGCCGCCGGCAAGATAACGGTATGAAGCGCCCTGCCTACCGCTTTCATCTTCTATCACCCTCGAACGGTCACCAGCCCTCTGCACGCCAGAAAGCTATTAAATAACAGAAACTTGGCTCATGGAAATTCCGTTAGCTTGTTGGGCTATTCCGGTTCTGACCTTTGCAGACGTTTGCACTGCCTGCTTTCAGGTAGGCTAGTTACCCTAGCTAAAACGACCCGTGCTAGGCATAAATGAGCGTCAGGCGCCTAAGAAGGCGAGTTGCCAATGGTGCGGAATTTCATCTACAACATCTGAGGATGCATATAATGGCGTGCCGGGGGTTGTTGCGTACGTGACTTACGTCTCCATCGACGGCGACGATATCGGCCAGCGAGTAGCTGCAAAGCACCTTGCCAACGATTCCGACGGGCTAAGCTCCTTCGTGAAGCAAGTTCAGGAAAAGGTAATATTAATCGAGCGGCTTTTAATAGAGTCTGGGTACAGAATTATTTTTTGTGCTGCAGATGGGGTCGTGGCCCAAATTGCTGAGACCGATACAGCGAGCTTAGCCGAACTTTACGTTTCGATCCAAGCTATTGGCGGGAGAGATTTGACCTTCTCCGCGGGCGTCGGCTGGTCGTTGAGAGAAGCTTATATTGCCCTGCTCGCCGCGAAGAGCAATGGCAAGGACCGCATTTGCATCTTCTCGGAGATGCTATAACATGTTCCGAGTTATTAACTTTGTCGTTTTAATTCGCCTCGTGGCTGTCGGAACCACAAGCTTGACTCTGGTAATCTACGCAGTAATTGAGCGCTACTTTCCACAGGTTCTAACCATGGCGCGGCCATCTACGCTCGCGTCTACCATCGCGCTCGTCCTAACGTTTTTGCTAACGTCCACATGGATTTCCCGGCGGATCTGGAAGATTGCAAGACTCTTTAACGGATCGCTTTACCCAGACCTGAACGGGGTGTGGGAGGGTGAGATCGAATTTGAAGATGGGAAGGGGAAGCTTCCGGCGCGTGCTGTAATTAGGCAATTTTTGCTGAACACAGAAATTGATATGCATACAAAAACAGCTCGGTCTTGGACTCTTGAGGCGACGCCGATTATAAATAGCGGGCAGTTCAAGCTTTACTATACCTATAGCGCCAAGCCTAAAGAGCCAGGGTTCGGAGCATACACTGGCTCGACTATCTTTGACATTCGCCTAATAGGCAACGGCGATAAAAAACACTTCGAGTTATCTGGATATTACTACACGGACCGGGCTACACGTGGCCGAACATGGCTTAGGCACATCAGCAGCGACAGTAACGTTGATGTATCTTTCTATTAGCCGCTGTTTGCTTAGCCTTAAAATTGGAGTGAATATAATTCGAAGACTCTAACGCCACATAGACGAACTTATCATATCGGAATCTGCGTTAGCTGATTTCAGGCTACGGCGCACTCACCGTACAGGCCCACGAGATAGGTGTTAGATTAGCTGGCTTTAGCCGTTCAAGCGCCGTGTTTTAGTTATCGATCTCCTTTGTGAGGACGGCATGGCGGACGTGAGTTGCGGTAAGTTTCGAATATTGAGCTTAGATGGCGGCGGAGCAAAAGGATTCTACACACTGGGGGTGCTTCATGAAGTCGAGGCACAGGCTGGCCGGCGGTTATATGAAGTTTTTGACTTGATTTACGGAACCAGCACAGGTTCCATCATTGGTGCAATGCTGGCGCTTGGCATGTCGGTCGAGGAAATCCACAGGCTGTATGAAGAACACGTTCCGAAAGTGATGAAACCGTGGCTGCCTGGCACAAAAACCGCCAAGCTGGCTGCGCTTGCGAACACGATATTTGAAGATACCAAGTTCGAGGCGGTAAAAACGGGCGTCGGTGTGGTGGCCACGAATTGGCTTAATGAGAAACCTATGATCTTTAAGTCCGATGCTGGTCAGGCGCACGGACGTGTTGCAACATTCGTTCCAGGGTTTGGCTGCACCATTGCCGACGCCGTGCAAGCATCCTGCTCAGCCTATCCATTCTTCAAACGAAAGATGGTCACGACGTCTTCCGGAGACCTGATAGAACTTGGGGATGGCGGATTCTGCGCTAACAACCCCGCCCTTTACGCCGTCGCTGATGCGACACGGGCATTCAAAATTTCCGAGACCAACATTGCGCTCCTTAGCATCGGTGTCGGCGTCTACCCGACGCCCAAAAGCCACTTCTGGAATTTTGGCTGGTGGCTAGGGAAGCTGCCGTCCGTAAAGCTTTTACAAAAGACCCTCGAAATAAACACACAGTCAATGGCTCAGTTGCACGCAGTGCTATTTGGGAAAATCTCGTCGATCAGAATCAATCAAACGTTCTCGCAGCCTGAAATGGCGACCGATCTTTTAGAGCATGACTTGGTTAAACTCAACAAGCTTCGCCAACGCGGGCGAGAGTCCTTTGCGAGCTTTGAACACGAGATCAGCGAACTTCTCCGGTAGGAGTGACCATGCCTATACCTGAAGCAACCTTGGTCAACTGGTCCCACCTCGGTTCAGTGCAGCAGTCTGCAGCAACATACCAATCTATAAAAGATCTCTTGGAAGACGGAAACGCACCCTACCGCAAGCGCTCATTTTCGACGTTTCTACAGGGATCCTATGGAAACGATACTAACATTCGGTCCGACAGTGACGTAGATATTGTCATCTGTACAAGTTCAATGTTTTACTATGACGTGAGTAACTTAGATACAGTAGGTAAGAGTCGCTTCGAGGAGAGGCACCCTGGGACTGCGAATTATACTTACGGCGAATTTAAACGGGAAGTTGCAGATTGGCTTCGCCGCAGGTATGGCGATGCCGTAAGGCCAGGTAGCAAAGCAATTTATGTTGCGGGGAACGGCAGCCGAAGGGATAGCGATGTGTTGCCCGCGGCGGAATTTAGGCATTACTGGTCTTTTGAGGGCACTTCCGATGAGCGTTATGCAAAGGGAATTGTTTTTTGGAATTCAAGTGGCGCTAAAATAGTAAATTTTCCAAAACAACATTCTGATAATTGCACGGCGAAGCATCAGAGAACGGCCTCCTGGTTTAAGCCCACCGTGCGAGTTTTCAAGAATATGCGGAACAGGATGATACAAGACAATATTCTATCTAAGGGCGTCGCCCCCTCTTACTACATCGAAGGCCTACTCTCAAATGCGGCCGACAGTTGTTTTGGCCACAGCTTCGAGCGTACATTCCTGCAGTGCATCCACTACTTGTCTCACGCGGACCGAGATAAGATGATGTGCGCCAACGGTATTCACTGGCTCGTGCGGGATAGCCAAGAAGTGTGCTGGTCTCTTAACAACTTTAATACCTTTATGGCAGCATTACCTTTATACTGGCAAAAATTTCCCGGGGGCGGCTAACTGGCAACCACCATCGCGGCGCTCGTTCGCTCGTTGTCTCCCGGAACCGTGTTGCTTGCTGTTGTTGTAGTGGCAGCACGCCCGGATTTTGCTTCCCAGAGACCACCCAGTGTCACCTTATGGTGAGTAGGCTAGCCTTCGGTTTCACCTCGTTGGTTGCAGTTTGTCGATCAGCTGTGACGCCGCCCGCCGCGCCTGGGTTTTGGCGGCGTGTCCCATTCCGCCGGCTGGCGGAACAGCTCTGATAGTGGCACCTGCAACGTGACCGCCACTCGGTCGAGTAGGTCCACCGTCGGATTCTCGGTCTGCAGTTCCAGACCACCGGGATACGCGCGGTCCACGCCGGCATCGTGAGCCAGCCGTTCTTGGCTGACACCGGCAGCAACACGAACCCGGCTCAGGTTCACGCCAATAAGGCTCGTCCCGTCATCACGAGGCATAACGAGCCTCGGTGGGGGCCAGGAAACCACTCGCAATAGCCACCGGGTATCGCTATGCCGGCCGCAACTTCGGGTAGGCTTCGGTGAACCTCCCCTGCCACACAGGAGGAGTTTCATGCCCGACGCCAAGGACGCCCAACCCGGCCTGGTCGCCCGGTTGAAAGCCCGCTACGCCAGGAACGTCTCGAACCAGGACATGCCGAACGCTCGCCGGATGGGCCTGATCGGTGGTGCGCTCGCGCTCTGCTTGGTCGGAGGGTACCGCCTCCTGAACCGTCACGACCCGAACGCGATCTCCTTCACGGTCGGCGTGATGCCAGTCTGTGACAGCATCCCTGCACGTCGGCTCCTTCGGCAGGTTCTCGACCGAGCATCGACCGCCAAGCAGGCCGGCGCCACGGTGCAGCGGCTCGGAGTGATCCAGGAGACCGGCTACGTCCCCGTCGGGGCCAAGGGTCTAGAAATTCGTCTGTGTCAGGCGGACGCGTTCCTCAACGTCGGACGCCACGACGTACCATTCACGCTCGAATGGACATCGTCGGCCAAGGACGAGCTGTGGATCGAGGCCGAACCGCCGTTCTGAGCCATGCCTCACACACCGCCTCGATCCGCTTCGATGATTCTCCCGCCTCTTTCCGGTGACGCGATGCTCAGGTCCGATCCTGCCTTCTCCATCCGCCGTTTCATGCTAACCGGTATCGCCCTTCTCGGTATCGGTAATGGGGTGACGACCACCGCTCTGGCGACGCCACAGGGGGTGGCGGCGCTCGAGGGCTACGCCTGTGCTCAGGTCGATCCCGAGCTGTTCACCCGTCAGGCCTGGTCGGAGCGTGACGCACCCTACGGTATCCCGTTCATCGAATGGGACCGGACAACCTTCGAGGCACTGAAGCGGCGCATGACGGCCTGTGCCACCGATGCCAATCGGCGCCGCACTGTCATGATGCTCCGATACATCGACGATCAGCCCTATGGTCGGCAGGCGCAGGTCACCGGACAGGTCGAGACGTTGCGAGCGAAACAGACCGTTGCCGTCGATCGCGAGGTCGAGCTTCGTGAAGCCGTGCGGGTCGCTGAATCCGACCCCGACCTTTTGAGCCGCCGAAACCGTGTCGCCGACATCGATCGACGTCTTGCTCGCGGTGGCATCCCTTCCGCCCTCGAACTCGATCTGCGCGCCCGTCTCGATCCAATCCGTTCGGCCATCGCTGAGCAGGACGCAAAGAACGCCGCGGCCAGTGCGGCAGCTCTCGCTCAGCAACGTACTGAAGCGGCCAGCCGTGCGGAGGAACAGCGCAAGCTCGCTCTGCAGCAGGCCGCCCAACGCCAAGCCGATGCTCAACGCCAAGAAGCGGCCGCGCAACGCCAACAGGCCGAAATCGAAGCCCGAGAGGAAGCCGAACGGGTCAAGGCCGATCAGGCCTACGCGCAGAAGGCATCCAGCCTACCGGCACCGGTCCGGTCATTTCTCGAAAAGAACCCGCAGTTCAAGCTCGTGACTGCCCGCGAGGATCTTCTCCAGCTTCTCACCGTGCTGGACGCCGTCGGCTACGATCTCGATACTTGTCGTGGGTCGCTCGAAGGGTACCAGTCCGACTGGACAGAATCGCAACGCCGCTACGGGCTCGTGCAGCAAGTCCTGCTCAGCTACCACGGCGTCACGGCTGCTGATCTCGCCGCGGGTGCCAAAGAGCGACGGCAGGCCTGGGCGACCAGTGGTGCCGCCGACAGTTTGCGCGCCAACATCATTCTCATGCGTCGGGCGTGTGCGCAGGCGCTCAATCTCTCAACCGGGGTAGCAGATTTCACTCGCTGACTTTGGCTATCCGGCAGGACGTCCCTTCACCATCCTCTTCGTGCGCGTCGCACTGTTGGATCAGCTATCTAGCGCCTACATCCAGTTATCACCTTGGATGGCAGGCCATGAGAACCATCCAACGTACCGCCCGACCGCCCCCTACCTCCCTGCGTACGTATGTACCCCTACACCTGGTCTCCCAGCCGTAGCTTCGGCCGCCCCACCCAAGCCGGTTGCTCCCAGGCACTACCGCTGGGCAGTAGCCGGTGTCCGCCGCATAGTTCGTTTCTAGCCGGCAGTCCCCGGCATACCTAATTTCGCTTTTTATGTCAGGGCCTTAGTAAAAGGTAATTCCGTTACCTCTACACTCCATTCCGTTTATGAGGCCAAACCACCTATCAAGAAACTCGGCGTCTTCATGAACCAAAAGTTCCCTATCCGGCCTCATCCAGCCGGTGATACGTGGAGCTTCATCGTGACCCAGACCCTTCATGCGGACCCGGCCGTACTCGACCGCGCCCGTGGCGCCCTACTCGGTCTCGCGGTCGGTGACGCGCTCGGCACCACCCTCGAGTTCAGCCGCCGGGATACCCTCCCCCACCAAACCGAGGTGACCGGCGGCGGCCCCTTCCAGCTCTCGCCCGGTCAATGGACCGACGACACCTCGATGAGCCTGGCGCTCGCTGATAGCCTCCTTCAGGCCCCCGGCTTTGATCCAGCCGATCTCATGGCCCGCTTCGTCGCCTGGTACCGCGAGGGCGCCTACTCCTGCACCGGCGCCTGCTTCGACATCGGAATCACCACTCGGGAGTCGCTGGCTAAGTTCCTCCGGACGGCCGACCCCTACGTCGGCTCCACCGATCCCGACACCGCCGGCAATGGCTCCCTGATGCGGCTCGCGCCCGTCGCCTTGGTCACACTTCATGACCCGGGCGAAGCTGAACGGATCGCTGAGGCACAAAGCCGAACGACCCACGGCGCTCCTCAGGCGGTCGAGGCCTGTGCCTACTTCGTCCAGCTCCTCCGCGAAGCGGTCCTCGGCCAACCCGACGTGCTCCGTCCGCGCCCCTGGGTCGGCATCGACACCGACGGCCTACGTCCCCGGCACTTCATCAGCGGCGTGGATGACGATCTCACCCCGCTATCTCGCACCGGCGAGGCAGCCATCCATAAAATCGCTCAGGGCTCTTGGCGCGGCAAGTCACGCGCTCAGATCCGCTCCTCCGGCTACGTCATCCACACGCTCGAAGCGGCCCTTTGGGCTGTCGGTACTACCACTACCTTCGAGGAAGCCGTAACTCTCGCCGTCAACCTCGGTGATGACGCCGACACGGTCGGCGCCGTCACGGGCCAGCTCGCCGGCGCCCTCTACGGCGCGTCCGCCATCCCCGAACGCTGGCTTCATCCCCTCGCCTGGCGTGAGCGCATCTCCCAACTCGCCGACGCGCTCCTCACGGCAAAGGCCTCGGCGCCTTCCTAACCCCGCCAGCCGCCACGCCACTGCCAGCTGCGCAAAGGCTCCGCCGAACCACATTTCTCCCGCTGGAGGACGCCTTCATGCTTGGCAACGTCATCGATCACCGCAACGACCGCACCTGCCCAGAAATCGACGCGGTGTTCGAGCCGTCCGGGCACGACAACGCTCAATGGCCGGACGGCACGTTTTATTTCGAAATGGCCGATGTCGAAACGGCATCTAACGGGTTCCACGTCACCGAACTTTATAACACCACAATCCGTGTGGCGGTGTTGCGCGCGGAACGGGAATGGACTTTCGCCGTGACCGTTTACCTCTATGACAAGGGCCGGCGACCGCTCGGCTAAATTTACGTTCACGCTGGACCGCTCTCAGCCTTGAATGCAATTCATCTGAGAAACGATGCCGCCATCGGCCGATTCGCCGGCGCCCTCTACGGCGCCTCCGCCATCCCCGAACGCTGGCTTCATCCCCTCGCCTGGCGCAACGCCAACTCCGTGCAGGCGGATCAGCTCGTCACCCTCAATCCTCCGTCCTCCGGCGGAAGCTAAAACAGCCATGGCCGCGATGCCCACCACCTTGATCCCCGACAACGACCCGTCGCTGCCGAGCGTCGGCATCTTCTGGGGTGTACCCGACGGCGCCCCCTCGAACCGCGTGCTGGTCATTGACGCGACCCCGCTAAATCACGCCGAGCCCTACGGCGCCGCCCTGACCCATGCGCGTGGGCACTACGACGTTTGGGAAGCTTGGCAAGCGTTAGGTCCCGCCGGGCTTAAACGGCGCGGATTGCCCGCCGCGATCGCCTGGAGCGAGTACGAAACTCATCCACGTGGGCGCATCGTCTACGACACCGCCACCTGCGTCTTCACGATCTACGCCGACCGTCGCATCCAAGTCCCTGACTTCATCCAGCGCATCGTCTCCGCCTTCGGCCTAACCGAAGCGCAATTCGTCGTGCGCGGCGACAGCCACTACCGGAGCTAAACCTGGTCATTCCCGACGGTCGCCGACTTGGCCGGTCTCGTTTCACGGACCCGTCTGATTTCGGCTCACGACCCTTTTCAGCATTCCGGAATGTCCAGTCCCAGCAGTTTGATAAACGATGTCCTACGACCGGGTTGGGTGGTTTCCCGCCGGTCCGCTTCTGGACGGCGGTCGTAAGAAGCGGAAGTCCTCGCGCCGCGTGCTCCCGACCCAATGCGGAAGGTCCGCTTGCAGCTACTTGGTATGGCATTCCCCGATGGCCGGGGCGGGTGAGAATGCGCGGCATCCTGACCGCCGGTGTGAAAATCTGAAACTTAAAATCAGCGGATGTCGTACCGCTTACAGACGACCCAAGAACGTTCGTGCCGAAGGCTCTGCTTAGGTACACGCTACCGCTTGGCCGAAAGGCAAATAACCATCAATTGACGAGATTTTATATATCGGAACAATGCCGGAAAATTTCTGTTGTGACGAAGGTTGAATATGGCATTCAGCACTACAGGAGATCTTGCATGAAGAAGTTCACACTCGCCCTCACCGCATTGACCGCCCTTGGCGGCATCGCATTCGTGACCGGTTCGGCCAGCGCCGCCCCGATGTCCGTCAACGGCCTCCAGTCCGAGAGCGGCGTCACCCAGGTCCGCATGATGCAGAGCGACCGGATGATGATGAAGAAGCGCATGATGCGGAAGCAAATGATGAAGCGCCGCATGATGAAGAAGCGGATGATGAACCGCGGTATGTGATTTCAAGCGCCTGACAGTCCCGGAGGTCCCGATGAAGGGATCTCCGCCCTGCAGGCCACGATTTCAAGGAAGACCGCTTGGCCCGAACCTATCTCACCCGATCAGCGCCAGAGACTGATTAGGTCGAGCGTCGCCAATGGATGTTCCGGCATCCCGTCGTCATCCGCATCACGCACTGGGTGAACGCGGTCTGCCTCCTGGTCCTGGTGATGAGTGGCCTGCAAATCTTCAACGCCCACCCGGCCCTTTACTGGGGCAGCGTCTCGACCTTCGACACGCCGCTGATGGCGATGTCCTCGACCGAGGCCGACCCGCCCAAGGGCGTGACGACGGTATTCGGTCACGGCTTCGACACGACGGGCTGGCTCGGCTCCCCGATCCCCGTGAGGAAGAACATGACCTACCTTCGATACGCACCCGACGTCGAGAAGCCCGATCCGGACGAGCAGAAGACGATTGACGGCATCATCAACGGCATGACGCAGCAATCGGAGACCGTCGAGGCACGCGAGCACCATGCCGTGCGTGCCAGCCACGCGAAGAGCTCTGCGTGCGTCACCGGCGAGTTGACGATTGCCGCCGGCCTGCCGCCCGAACTGGCCCAAGGGCTGTTCGCCACGCCCGGCACCCACCCCGTGGCGGTTCGCTTCGCTCAGGGGCCGGGCGAGACCCTGGGCGACCGGGTCTCGACCCACCGCGGCATGTCCATCAAGGTGTTCGACGTGCCCGGCGAGAAGCTGCCCGGCCACGCCGTCAACACCCAGGACTTCGTACTCGCGACGGGCACCACGTTTCCCTCGGGCACAGCGGCCGGCTTCCTGCGGGACGGCACCGTCATCGGGAAGTCCACGGGGTTGCCGGAAGGGGTGAAGAGCGCGGTCTCGTCGACGATGCGCAACCTCAATCGCGCGCTGCACGCCTTCGGGACGGAGAGCGCGCTGGCCGACTTCTTCGGCCATCCCTACAGCCACCCCCTCGCCGACAGCTACTTCAGCCAGGCGCCGGTCCGCTACGGCGATTACGTGGCCAAGCTCGGGGTCGTTCCGGCGACGGACAGCCAGCGTGCCCTATCCGAGTGGCGGCTCGATCCGCATCAGGACGAGGACGGCTTTCGCCATGCCACGGTTGCCTTCTTCCGCGACCACGAGGTGGTGTTCGAGTTGAAAGCCCAGCTTTGGGCCGACGTCGAGAGCCAACCCATCGAGGATGCCTCGGTCGACTGGCCGGTCTCCATCAGCCCCTACCGTACGGTCGCGACGCTGCGCCTGCCCCGCCAGGATGCCTACGGCGCGGACCGCGTGCGCTACTTCGACGAGGTGATGACCTTCCGTCCTGCCCATAGTCTCACGGCTCACCGGCCGCTTGGTTCCGTGATGCGCGCACGGCTTCGGGTCTACCAGGCGCTGAGCGATTTCCGCCACAGCAAGAATGGCGTGGCGTCCGAGGATACCGCGAGCATTGATCACGTTCCGGCCTAGGCGCGACATGACCGACATCGGACAGCCAGGGGGGGGCGACATGCTGATTGATGTCGCCCGGTCGCACGCCTGTGAGTTCGAGGGCCCCTCCGTCTCCGATTGAACCGACGATGCGGTGGTGTGCAACACGCACATCGACCGCGGCGGCGCCATCCTGACGTAGACGGTCGTGATCGAAGCCCTCAGGTTCCAGATCAGGGAGCCGACCGCAAAGAACTGAAGACGATGGTGAGAAGTTCCCGGGGGCTGGATGGCTCCGTGCCGTCAAGTTTCCGTCCGTCGACCGTTTGGAGCCGGCGTGATCGCACGGACCGCGCACGACGATGCTGGCTCGGCAAGCGCCAACCCGGCCATGGGTTCATGTTCTGATCACCTGTGCAGGTTCACCGAATGCCGCGGCGGGTCACTCGACCTCGATGCGTCCGATATGAGCGGCCCGCGGACCTGACTGGCACTCTCGGCCTGACGAAATCTGCGACGGACCAGTGTTCGTATTGCAGCGCGAAAATTGAAGGACAATGCCGTCATGTCCCTACATTTCGAACGCCTCGGCACGGGCCGGCCGCTACTGATGGTCCATGGGCTGGGGGCCAATCTCCGCACCTGGGATCCGCTCTTGAGCGCATTGCGCGCCTCGCGCGAACTGATCTTGGTCGACCTGCCGGGACATGGCAAATCGGCCCCGTTCGCGGGCCGGCAGACGGTGGAGGCTTATGCAGACGCCTTAGCCGGCTTCGTGCAGTCCCATGGCCTGACGACGGCGGACCTTGTCGGCAGTTCGGTGGGGGGCCGGCTGGTGTTGGAGCTGGCGCGGCGGGGCATCGGTCGGCACTGCGTGGCGCTCGATCCCGGCGGTTTCTGGCGCGGGTGGGAAACGCGCTGGTTACACTGGACGCTCGCGGCATCGATACGCCTGGTGCGGCTGCTGCGGCCCTTCCATCCCGGCCTGTCGCGCCATGCCGTCACCCGTACGGTGTTGCTGGCCCAACTGTCGGCCCGTCCGTGGGTGCTACCACCGCAGCTTGTCGAAGAGGAGCTGCGGAGCCTGGCGGCCACACCGGTGTTCGATGCGATGCTGCGCGAGCTGGCACGCGGACCGTTGCAGCAGGGCTCGGCAAAGACGCCTGGCGGGGTCACCATCGGCTGGGGCCGCCAGGACCACCTGCTGCTGCCACGCCAGGCTGCACGCGCCCAGGTAGCCTTCCCGTCGGCCCGGCTGCACTGGTTCGAACGCTGCAGCCACTTCCCGCATTGGGATCAGCCTGCCGAGACGGCGCGCGTGATCCTTGAAACGGTCGGGGAGGATGCGCCTTGAAAGGGCTTCTTGCACCCCAGAGCCTGCGGTCATCCCCGGATCGTCAAGCATATCGGCCGAGCTTGCCGCATCCGCTCGGGATCCGGTCCATGGTCCGCTCTTTCATCGCCGCGGAAATGAAGCAGCGCTTCAAAGCCAACCTAGAGCGCAGCATTGTGTCGGCGCCCCAGTTCCAGTCGGCGCCCGTAGATACCTGCCGCCTGCAGAAGGCCGAGACGGATCTTGAGGCCGACCCGGGCGCTTACTGCGTTGGATACCGCAGTCGATCGCATCAACCGAACGACTAGGGCGGCCAGAGTTGCCAGACAGACTCTGAGTTCAAGACGGCGAACACGAGGTGAGGAATGATGTTAGGGAACCGGCGACTTTTCGAGGAAGGGTTAGACCTTCTCCACGGAGCGCATCAGCAGGGGGCGGCGCAGGCGACGCGCAACAACAAGACGGCGACGCTGCCGAAGCTGAAACAGATGCTGGAGGCCGGATCGAAACAGAACATCGTTCAGCTAGAGCGGTTGGACGAGGTTTTCGACTCGATCGGCGTCAGGCCCGACCCCAGAAACGATCCCGCCATGCAGGGCATCTGCGATCTCAACGAAGCGGAAATAGCCAAGCATGGGGATGCCGCCGACCGCGACCTCATCAACATCGAGTACGGTCAAGTCGCGGCGCATTTCTACATCGCCCGGTATGGCACGCTGCGGAGGGCCGCACACGCGCTCGGACATGCCAAAGCCGTCAAGCTCTTGGATCGCACGCTCGTCGAGACCCGCGCGATCGATCGCGCCTTCACGCAGCTTTACGATCACCTGCTGTCACGCCGCACTTCGTCACGCTACCCGGGCGAGACTGCGCTCGCGACCACGGCGGCCATGCACCCCGGCCTCACGGTCGGGTTGGCGCTTGGCGGTGTCTTGGCCGCGGCCGCGCTCGTGAAAGCGGGGCGATCCAAGCGACGCTGAAGGACGGGTGGACGAGGCCCGGCTCCCACGGCGGGCCTGCCGGCAACCAAGGTCCGCCCCAGCGTGCGCGTCGCCGTCCCCTCCAGTGCCTGGCCTCGACCGTGACGGTGGGTCTAAGCATCGCGGCCACCCTCGCGGCCCTGGCCGTCGCCTTGATCGGTGACACGCACCTGCTGCCGACCGGGTTCACCCCTAGCCGCGCAAGGTCGAACGTCCGCTTTATGGCCGCCGATCAACTTCCGTTCGCCACCCCGAGCCGAAGTTGCCGGAGGCCTGACGAACGGCTGCTTTGGAGAAATGCCGATGGCGGTCCGGGCGGCTGGGTTGGGTCGGAGGCAGAACGTCCGCTTATGGATGAAGGATCGAGGTACGGTCGCCACCTTTCCGGCCATTCCCAACAACCGACCAGGGACACCGCCAGCAAGATCCCTCTTCCATGCGTGAAGCTTTGCCTGTCCGCCGCACCGCGGCTTCATCTCAGGCAGGCTCATGGTCGATCCCTACTCGCGCATTACCGACGTCATCCTTCGTCAGATCGAAGCCGCAGACCCAGGTATCTGGGTCTGCCCCTGGCACCGTGCCCGCGGTGGCCTACCTTGTAACGCGCTGACCGGCCGGACCTACCGCGGCATCAACATCGTCGCACTGTGGGGCGGCGGTCAATCCGCCGGTTTCGTCGATGCCCGCTGGGCGACGTACCGCCAGTGGTCCGAACTCGGGGCCCAGGTTCGCAAGGGCGAGCGCGGCACCGCCGTGCTTTTCTACCGGGATCTGCCCGGTGCCTCCGAGGAAGGCGAAAACGCAGACCGTCGCTTTGTCGCTCGCGCCTCAAGCGTGTTCAACGCCGAGCAGGTTGAAGGCGCACCCGAGTTTCCAGAAAGGCCCCTGACGCCAATCGACCCGATCCCGGTGTTCGACCGTTTTGTCAAGGCAACCGGTGCTCACGTCCGCCGGGGAGCATCCGCTGCCTACCTCCCCATCCGCGACGAGGTCCGGATGCCGGATCGGGTGCTATTCCATTCGGCAGAGGGCTTCTGTGCGACCCTCGCTCATGAACTCATCCATTGGACTGGGGCTCCGCATCGCCTCGACAGGCGGCTCAACACCCGCTTTGCTACTCGTGCCTACGCCGCTGAAGAGCTGGTCGCCGAACTCGGCGCCGCCTTCATCCTTGCCGGTCTAGGCCTCGCTCCCGAGCCGCATATCAACCACGCGGCCTACATGGCCGGCTGGCTGCCACTCGTCCGCGACGATCCCCGGGCGCTCATCACCGCCGCCTCGCTCGCCTCCAGGGCCACGCAATTCCTCGAGGCCTTCTCGCAGCAAGTAATTGGTTCCGAGATCGTGGCATAACCGACGATCACCCCGATGGTGACATCCCGTATTCCAATAATGAAGACGGTCGAAACGTGCGTTGCCCGACGCGGCGGCGGCTCCTGCCGCTGCACGCCCTAGCGTCGTCTTAGCCTGCGAGCACCATTCCCGCGGCGAGGGACGCCCTACTCCCAGATCCGACCCCGCAACTCTTCGCGTAGTTCGAGGCGCTGGCGGCTGCCCGCGAGTGAGCGCTCATCAGTATCGATCGCCTGGAAGCCACGATAGTCGTTCGAATGGCCTACCTCCGATTGCGCTCGCCGACGTCGCCCGCGGCACTGGCCCTGTTCGCCGCTGAGGCCGCGAGATCAATTGACCTATAATACCAAGCGGCGCTGATCTCGACCGTTGGCCGGGATCAGCGCGTCCGGCGGACCACCGCCGGCCCGCAGTCGCTGGTTCAACTGGCAATTAGTGAGCCTGATCGCCAGTTGATATTACGCTGAGGATGCGCGCGCGGAGGCTCAAGCGCTAGCTGCACCTGTGGCCGAGGATCGGGGACGCAGAGGTGGAAATGCCTTGGGTGGCGGATACCATCCATCACTAGGCGAGTGTCGATCGAACTGTCCCGGCAGTGGGGCCGTGCTCTTAACGCAGCCGTCGCCAACCTTCGCTCCGCCCGATTTGGATCACCTCGGTCACAACCCTAGACGGGGGTCCACGAGGGTGGTACACAAAGGGCATTGTAGGCGTCCATTAAGTCATTGTTTTTGCTTGCTTAACAGCGCTGCGGGGACACTCCCTCCGTCTCCGCCATTTACCTGCGCAGATCGGTGGTGTGTGGTCCTCCGGGTTGTCGAACCCGTTGAGGTCGCTTCGTGTGTCCAGCCGACGTGGTCATTTGGGGGTCGGTAAGGACCGCCAAGGACACGCGTCGTGCTTGGGGCATCCGCTTGGGCACACTGATGCCCGGGCTGGACCTTGCCCGCGATCCACACACCCACCGGCAAGCAGGTCACGACCCTGCCCCGCGGCCTGCACGGTGAACGGGCGAACCTGTACCTCGCGGTGCGGCCCGGTCGAACCTTGCCGCGAGCACATGGGGGTGCACGTGACCACCCAGGGCCTTCGCGCGGCCTTTCGGACTTGGGCCGGCTCAGCCACGTCCCCAGGTGGAGTCGGCCGGGGAGGCCTTGGGTCATCTGGTCGACGACGCGACCGAGCGTGCCTACGATCGTAAGCCCTAGCTTGAAAACCGCGCCGGCTGAGGGCCGACTGGGCGGACCATCTCGCCGGCTTGCTCACGCCGCTCAAGAACCCCTTGGTCATTCAGGACGCCGCGGTCCCGCAGCAGGTGGTTGTGGAGTTGCGGTCCCGCTGGGCGCGCTGATGCGGTTGAGGAGACCCGCTGCGCAGGGTACGACGGGGTCACGCCTTCTGGCCGTTCCACACGTCGAGACGCGGCGTCATCCCGTAGAAGCATGGCAGCACGATGATGCGATCGACCCATGCTCAAAGAAAACGATAAATGTCGACAGTGATCGAGCCACGTTGGGCAATCGCGCCGCGTGCTGCCGAGCATCAGATCCTCACGAACCGCGGCGCTTGGAGGCGCATCAGACCGAGATCGGCCACAAGGTCGAAGGTGTCGGCGCGGGTGGAGCAACTCAGGCTTCGGGAGGATCTGTCGATGAAGCAACTGAGCATTCCTTCATCTCGGCATGCCTAGCAACAGTGATCCTGCACTCGGTAAAATCTCTTCCCGGGTCCGTGCACTCGCCAGGAACTACAGACCCAGCACTTCAAGGCGCCGCATGACAATGACGTCCGCGCTCGCCGATGAAATAGCAGGGGGTTCGGTACAAAGGCGCGCGCCGACGATCGAGCCCGAGACGGACCGTCGGGCTGATCGGGCTGATCGGGAAGTTGCTTCCGCGAGATTGCCGCTTGGCCACGAGGCCGAGGCGGCGGATCAATTGTCCCAGGATCGAAGCCCGCACACCAGGACCGTTACCACCACGGATCCTGCGATGATCAGGGATAGCGTGAGCTGATCCGTCGGATCGTCGGTGAAGGCTCTGGCCACCGCCGGACCGATCAAGGCGCAGCCGGCACCGCAGGCGATCGCGACTGTCTTCGAGGTCATTGCGCACCTCCTCGGAGGCCGATCGCCTGTCGCGATCACTGATCCTGTCGTCCACGCCCGCCCAGAAACGGGGGAGAACCTGAGCATGGGGGCGTGGACGGTCGATCCTCGGACCGACGCAGAGGTAAGCCGGGGAGAGGTCTTTCGTTCAGCCCGGCGATCAGATGCCGCGGCCTCTCGGATCGTGAGTGATCTGAAAGTAGGCCGAGGCTGATTGCTACCGCCTTTGCCACCCGACTCCAGCGGTGGCCAGCGGCAGCGCCGACCGGGTGATTGTGCCGGGGACGCACGCGTCGTCGGGAGCGGCGGCGACTGTGTTCAACGGTGCGCCTCCCAGAACGAGGCTCATGCCGCGCTAGGGAGAACACCGTAGGCATCAACCGGATAGTCCGGTGGCCGGCAGCAGCTACTGTTCCTCCCGTGCCGAAAGACTCAGGTCAGGAGATCGCGATGCGAGCAGTCGTTTATAATGGCCCGCGCGATGTTGCCGTGCAGAACGTTCCTGACGCGCAGGTCGAGCGGCCGACCGACGTGCTGGTGCGGATCACGAGCACCAACATCTGCGGCTCCGATCTGCACATGTATGAGGGCCGGACTGACTTTCCACGCGGCGGCGTGTTCGGGCACGAGAACCTCGGTCAGGTGGCCGAGGTGGGGGGCGCCGTCGATCGGTTGAAGGTCGGGGACTGGGTCGCCATCCCGTTCAACATCGGCTGCGGCTTCTGCAAGAACTGCGAACGCGGCTTGAGCGCGTTTTGCCTGACCACGGCGGATCGAAGCGTCGTACCGAACATGGCCGGCGCTGCGTACGGCTTCGCCGACATGGGCCCCTATCGCGGCGGGCAAGCCGACCTCCTGCGCGTTCCCTACGGCGACTACAATTGCCTGAAGCTGCCGCCGGACGCCGAGGAGCGGCAGAACGATTACGTGATGCTGGCCGACATCTTCCCGACCGGCTGGCATGCCACCGAGCTCGCCGGACTCCGTCCGGGCGAGTCGATCGTCATCTACGGGGCCGGGCCGGTCGGCCTCATGGCGGCCCACGCGGCGATGATCAAGGGCGCCTGCATGGTCATGGTCGTCGATCGCCATCCCGACCGCCTGCGCCTCGCAGGCTCGATCGGCGCTCTGCCCATCGACGATTCCAAGGGCTCTGCGGTCGACCAGGTCCTTCAGTTGACGAACGGCATCGGCGCCGACCGGGGCTGCGAGTGCGTCGGCTATCAAGCGCACGACCCAGAGGGCCACGAGCACCCCAACATGACGATGAACGACCTCGTGAGGTCGGTGAAGTTCACCGGCGGCATCGGCGTGGTCGGTGTCTTTGTGCCCCAGGATCCGGCCCCTCAGGACCCGCTCTACAAGCAGGGCGAGATCGTTTTCGACCATGGCCTGTTCTGGTTCAAAGGACAGACGATCGGGACCGGCCAATGCAACGTGAAAGCCTATAACCGGCAACTGCGCGACCTGATCTCGACCGGTCGCGCGAAGCCGTCCTTCATCATCTCGCATGAGCTGCCGCTGGGTGAGGCACCGAACGCCTATCAGCACTTCGACGCTCGCGACGACGGCTGGACCAAGGTGGTCCTCAAGCCGGCCGCGTGATCCGCCGGGCCGGGCGGGCAGCGGCTCGCCCGGCTTATCCGCCGTCTCGCCGGACGGGCTCGAGCGTGAGGACGCCATGCCGATCTACGAATACGCATGCGAGATGTGCGGGCCGTTCACCGCGATGCGGCCCATGGCGCAGTTCCTGGACGCATGCCCGTGCCCGGAATGCGGCACCGGGACGACACGGGCATTCCTCAGCGCACCGGCCATCGCCAGCAGCAGCCCGGGTGGCCGGGTCCCCTACGCGGCCACCGAGCCGGACGCGGCTTCCCCGCGCCGGGCGTCGGCTGCCCATCCGGTCGGCTGCGGCTGTTGCGTCCGCCGCATGCCAATGCCGGCCGCCCTGGCCACGGGCGGACGGGTCTTCACGGCGCATGGGTCGATCCGGCGGAGCCGGTAGTCGCTCCCGCACGAGGCTGCACCCATCGCGCGCAAACCCGATCCGACGGAGGTACGAACATGGCTTCTGACACACTCGATGGCCTGAAGGTCGCGATCCTGATCACGGACGGCTTCGAGCAGGTCGAGATGACCGAGCCGCGCCGGGCGCTCGACCAAGCCGGTGCCGAGACCCAGATCGTCTCGCCCAAGGACGGCCAGGTGAAGGCCTGGAAGTTCACGGAGTGGGGCGACGAGTTCCCGGTCGGAATGTCCCTGAACGGCGCCCGGCCCGACGATTACGACGCGCTGCTGCTGCCGGGCGGCGTCATCAACCCCGACACGCTCCGGGCGATCCCCGCAGCAGTCGCGTTCGCGAAAGCCTTCTTCGACGGGGGCAAGCCCGTGGCCTCGATCTGTCACGGCCCATGGACCATCATCGAGGCGGGTGCTGCGCGCGGGCGGCGCCTGACCTCCTGGCCCTCGCTCCGAACCGATCTCAGGAACGCAGGCGCGGACTGGGTGGATGAGCAGGTCGTGGTGAACGGCAACCTGGTCACCAGCCGGAAACCCGACGACATCCCGGCGTTCAACCGCGCGGTGATCGAGCTGTTCGCGAGCGCACGCGGGAACGCACGAGCCGCGTGAGCGGAGACGAGAACCTTCAGCGACTCGCTTCGGCGCTCCCGCATGGCCGGCGGCTGAAGTGGGCCGAGGCGCGTGCGAGAGCAGGGACTGTCGCGCTGGCCGGGCTGCCGGACACAAAGACCATCGCGCTGCCCCGGGGAGACTGCCGACGCGATGCCGCGAGTTAACGGCGTGGACCAGTCCCACTCTGAGCTCGCCGCTGCCGCAGACGG
Source organism: Methylobacterium sp. WL116 (assembly GCF_008039455.1). Classification (NCBI taxonomy): domain Bacteria; kingdom Pseudomonadati; phylum Pseudomonadota; class Alphaproteobacteria; order Hyphomicrobiales; family Methylobacteriaceae; genus Methylobacterium; species Methylobacterium sp. WL116. The sequence goes on along the minus strand of NZ_VRUV01000003.1, from coordinate 9,770 downwards.
ACGCCGCGGCTTCGGACCAACGCCAGGCCCGACGCGCATTGTCGCGACATCCTGGCGGAGGTCGTTCGTGAAAGCTCCAGGGACGCGACCGGATTGCGATGGCCGCACCGAACGTATCCTTCTGAATCCGTGATCGCGGAGGAACTCATGCGCACCACCTCAGGCCGGGAGCCTTCGACAAAGCGAAACCTTCGGGCCGCGAGCGGTCCTGAGAGCGGACAGATACCCCTCGGCCCGGCGGTCTTCACCCCTGACATGGTGCAGGCCATGAGCGAGGCCTTCGATCAGGCTTGGACCGTGATGCTTGCCACGGACGGTGATGGCACGAGAAACCATGTCGCGGCCGATACGCGGCGTCGACTCGCCCTGGCGATTGTGGACGCCGCCCGACGGGGCATGCGAGACCGCGATCAGCTGATCGAAAGCGCGCTCGGAAACCCTTTCCTTCTGGGATGGACGGGGAGGTCGGCGATCCACTGAGCGAGGATGAGGCTATGGAAACCCGCAGGAGAGACAAGCCGCTCCCCCATCGATCGGGTATCGAAGGCCGCGGGCGCACGATCCCCGTGAGAGCTTTGAAGGTTCAGTAACGCGCCGGCTGCTCCGCAGGAGCCCTGCATCGAGGGAGTCGGTTCCGGCCCGGAAGCGTGCGAGTCCATCAGGACCAGGACGCCCCTGAGGCGCGGCAGGGGCCGAGCTGGTTCGGATCCTCCGTGAGAGCCCCCATATCCGCCTGACGCGTTGTCCGACCCCAGACTTCAGGCCTGTCTCAGGGACGGCGGCCCTGGAACCGCGAGGAGAATCACTGTGCCGACGGACGCCATCGCGCGAAGTCTGGGCTCTTCGTCGAAAACGTCGGATCCTGCGCCCGACGCATCGGCGGCCCCGACATCTCGCGGGGCACCGCAAAGTCCATCCCCGTTCGTCTCCGTCCGCGGCGCACGCGAGCACAACCTCAAGGACGTCGACGTCGACATCCCACGCGACGCGCTGGTGGTGTTCACCGGGGTGTCGGGGTCCGGCAAGTCGTCGTTGGCCTTCGGCACGATCTACGCCGAGGCCCAGCGACGCTACTTCGAATCGGTCGCTCCCTACGCCCGGCGACTGATCGACCAAGTCGGCGTACCGGACGTGGACGCCATCGAGGGCCTGCCGCCCGCCGTCGCGCTCCAGCAGCAGCGGGGCACGCCGAACTCGCGATCCTCGGTCGGCAGCGTGACCACGCTGTCGAGCCTCGTGCGCATGCTCTACTCGCGCGCGGGCAGCTACCCGCCCGGCCAGCCGATGCTCTACGCCGAGGACTTCTCGCCCAACACCCCGCAAGGCGCCTGCCCGCGCTGCCATGGGCTCGGCCGCCTCTACGATGCCACCGAGGCGACGATGGTGCCGGACCCCTCGCTGACGATCCGCGAGCGAGCGGTCGCGGCCTGGCCCCAGGCCTGGGGCGGCCAGAACCTGAGGGATATCCTGGTGACGCTGGGTTACGACGTCGACGTGCCCTGGCGCGACCTGCCTCGCGCGGACCGTGACTGGATCCTGTTCACCGACGACCATCCGACGGTGCCCGTCTACGCTGGCCTGAGCCCGGAGGAGACGCGGCAGGCCCTGAAGCGCAAGCGGGAGCCGGACTATCAAGGCACCTTCACCGGCGCTCGACGACACGTCCTGCACACCTTCGCCAACTCCCAAAGCGCGCTCATGCGCCGAAGAGCGGCGCAGTACCTGGTCAGCGAGGCGTGCCTGACCTGTGAGGGGAAGCGCCTCAAGCGCGAGGCCTTGTCCGTCACAGTGGCGGGGCACGACATCGGTGTCCTCGCGGCGATGCCGATCACACGGCTCGCCGATGTTCTCTACCCCCTCTCCATTGGGACGATCCCCGAGGAGGCTGGCTGCACCGGCCATAGGCTGGGACGCTCCACCGTCCGAGCGGCGGCAGCGGAGCGGGTGGCGGCAGGCGGCTCGGCGCATGCCGGTGCGCCGGACGTGCGAGGCACGCCGAACCTGTCGATCGAGAAGCGTCTGGCCGCGCAACGTCTCATCGCCGACTTCCTCGACCGAATTGGCGTGCTGACCCGGCTCGGGCTCGGCTACCTGTCGCTGGACCGCATCACCACGACACTGTCGTCGGGCGAGCTGCAGCGGCTGCGCCTCGCCACTCAGTTGCGCTCGCAGCTCTTCGGGGTCGTCTACGTGCTCGACGAGCCGTCGGCCGGCCTCCACCCCGCGGACGGAGCGGCATTGGTCGAGGCACTGGACGACCTCAAAGCCGCGGGCAACTCGCTGTTCGTCGTCGAGCACGACCTGGAGACGATGCGGCGCGCCGACTGGCTGGTGGACGTCGGTCCCGAAGCGGGCGAGCATGGCGGCGAGATTCTCTATAGCGGTCCGCCGGCCGGCCTGGCCTCCGTGAAGGCGTCGCGAACGAGGCTGCACTTGTTCGGCGGCCACACGCCCCTCGCTCGGCCGCGGAGGGCCGCCTCGGCCTGGCTGCGCCTCGAGGGCGTGACGCGCAATACCGTGCATGATCTCGACGCCGCCTTCCCGCTCGGCTGCTTCACCGCCGTGACCGGCCTCTCGGGCTCGGGAAAGTCGAGTCTGGTCAGTCAAGCACTGATCGAACTGGTCGGCGAGCGGCTTGAGCAGGCGATGACGGCCGAAGACGCGGACGCGTCGCCGATCGAGGACATGCCGGCCCGGACGAACGGGCGCGTCGCGACGGGGATGGAGGCGGTTCACCGGCTCGTCAAAGTCGACCAACGGCCGATCGGCCGCACGCCGCGCTCGAACCTCGCCACCTATACCGGCCTGTTCGATCATGTGCGCCGGCTATTCGCGGCGACGCCCGAGGCGCGCCGCCGTCGCTATGACGCGGGGCGCTTCTCCTTCAACGTCGCCAAGGGCCGATGTCCCACCTGCGAGGGCGAAGGCTTCGTCAGCGTGGAGCTCATGTTCATGCCGAGCGTCTACGCGCCGTGCCCGACATGTCATGGGGCGCGGTACGCACCCAAGACCCTCGAGGTGCGGTGGCATGGCCTCTCCATCGCCGACGTGCTGGGGCTGACCGTGGCCCGGGCATGCGAGGTCTTCGCAGAGGAAGCGCCGGTCCTCCGGTCCCTGACGGTGCTGGACGACATCGGTCTGGGCTACCTGCGGCTCGGCCAGCCGGCGACAGAGCTTTCGGGCGGCGAAGCCCAGCGCATCAAACTGGCCACCGAACTTCAGCGCGGCCAGCGCGGCGCCACGCTCTATGTGCTCGACGAGCCGACGACCGGCCTGCACCCGACCGACGTAGACCGCCTGCTGGGTCAGCTGAACGCGCTCGTCGACGGGGGCAACACCGTCGTGGTGGTCGAGCACGACATGCGCGTGGTCGCGCAGGCGGATTGGGTGATCGATCTGGGACCTGGCGCGGGCGCCGACGGCGGCATGATCGTGGCGAGCGGGCCGCCCGAGGTTGTGGCAGCGAACGAGGCGAGTCGAACCGGGCCTTATCTCCAGCGCGAGCTTGACGTGCAGTGAGCATGCCCGATGCACCTGCACTCCGGTCGTCGCTTCCAGTCCTCAGCCGACCGGCGGTCTCGAAGCCACGGATCGTGGTCGATCGATCTGACGTCAATCGAGCCCGCACGCTGGCCTGAAGCGCCACGAAAGGACGCAGCACCGGCATCGGGCGGCGGACGGTTGGTGCGCCCGCATTTCCCATTGCGACGTTTCGGACCCACGCTTGCCTCGCAGGTACGGCGCAGGAACCCAGACGAGCGCGCATTCCGAAAGCTGCGAACCCTCGCTCGATGACAGCCCCCGGTTCCTGGCGCCAGAGCCGACAAGCCCGATCCGCCACGGCTGCTGCGCCGGTGGAAAGGGATGAACGGGATCGGCGCAAAGGCGAGAAGGCGATCAGAGGTTACGCGAGGACAGAGACAAATATCGAAACATTCTATCCTAAATGACATAAGTTAGATTCGTAGCCTTCGATCACTCGGGAGTGCATTTAAGTTGCGCGCAAGGAATTCGCACTCAAGATTGAGTTGTGTTTTTTCTTTACTGGAGGATGAATATACCCTAGAAACCCCTCAGATGGAGAGCTGCCCGGCGTGGCTTTCGGGGATTGCGGAAAGTCCCTCGCCCTTTGGCCCGCCGGCCTCGAAAAGGCTGACGCGAGGGTGGCCCAGCAGAAGCTAAATAGAGCAACCAACGAGCCGACTGCGCACCCGACGGGTGCTGATGGATACCTGGACCGTCCGGGGGGGGCACCGAGGCTCGATACTTTGTTCGCCGCGCTCGTCCGGCAGTCGCGCATGTTCATCGGCATCGCCGACACGGACCTGAAGCTGACCTTTCTCAACGAGGCCGCTCGCGAGATGGTCGGCCTTCGACCCGACAGCGACGTTTCGAACATCGCGATTCCCGACCTGTTCCATCCGCTCGACCAAGCCGTGATCCGAGACGTCGCGCTGCCGATGCTGGCGCGGGACGGAGATTGGGAGGGGGAGGTTCGGTCTCGCCCTTTGAGCGACGACGTCGGAACGACGATTCAATGCCGTGCCTTCGCGCTCTACGACGAGCGCGGGATCTTCATCGGTGCGGCGGTGACCGGCCTGGATATCTCCGCCCGGAAGCTGACCGAAGCGCGCCTGCGCGCCAGCGAAACACGGCTTCAGTCCGCCATCGACCTCGTCGAGCTCTCGCCCTACTCCTGGGATCCACGAACCGGTGCGCTCGATTGGGATGCGCGCCTCAAGGCGGTGTGGGGACTGCCGCCGGATGCGCCTGTCGATGAGGAGATCTGGCTCTCCGCCATCCACCCGGACGATCGCCTGAACGTCGAGGCGGCGGTGGCGCGCTGCACGGACCCGACCGGCGACGGTGTCTACCACATCAAGTATCGCGTCATCGGCATCCGCGACGGCGTCGAGCGCTGGGTCTCGACGCATGGCCGGACCGGGTTCGAGCACGGTCGGCCGGTGTCGTTCATTGGTACGGTCGTCGACATCACGGATCAGATGCGTGCCGAGGCGGCACTCCTGGAAAGCGAGCACCGGCTTTCGGCGACGCTGGCGCAACTGCCGATCGGGGTCGGCCTCGTGAAGCAGGACGGCAGCATCATGTTGGCGAACCGCGCACTCGGGCGCTACACGCTCGAATGGATACCCTCCGCGGATCCCAAATCGAGCGAGCGTTGGCGGGCCTACGCACCGGATGGACGACGGATGACGCCGGTGGAGTATCCGGGGAGCCGAGCCCTGCGCGGTGAGACCGTCGTTCCCGGAATCGATTTCATCTACACGGCCCCGGATGGTCGGGAGTGCTGGACGCGTGTCAGCGCAGCGCCGTTCAACGATGTCGATGACGCGATCAACGGCGCCATCGTCGTGGTGCAGGACGTCGATCGGGAGAAGCGCGCAGAGACCGATCTGCGGATCAGCGAGGAACGGTTCCGGCGCTTCGCCGAGCACTCGACGAACGTGCTCTGGCTCGCCGATCTCGAAAGCGGACAGCTCGACTACCTCAGCCCGGCTTTCTCGCAAGTCTGGGGCATGCCCATCGAGAGCATGAAGGATGTCGCGAGCTGGCTCGCCAGCGTTCATCCCGAGGATCGCGACGGAGCAGCACGGGGATTGGAGCGGGCCGGCGGTGGGGAGATGACGGTCCTGAAGTACCGCATCGTGCGCGCATCGGACCACGCCGTCCGACGCATCCGTGATACCTTCTTCCCCATACCGAACATCGACGGGCACATACGGTTTGCAGGCGGCATCGCCCAGGACATCACGGCCGACGTCGGTTCGCGCGTCTACGTGATTGCACCCAAGGACCACACGCGACACGACCTTGTCGGCACTTTGCAAGCCGATGGATACGAGGTCCGGGCCTTTGCGAACGGCGAAGCCTTCCTCAGCGTAGCGGGCGCTCTCCTGCCGGGCTGCGTCGTGATCGACCTGACGGATGTCGACGATCTGGCCGTAGCGAACGCGCTCAGATCCTCGCGTTCGCACCTGCCCATCGTGGCGATCGGCCGGAGTGGTGGAGACATCGGCCTGGGGGTGCGCGTCATGAAGGCGGGTGCCGTCGATTTTCTCGAAGTGCCCTGGGTGCCGGAGGCGCTCTCGTTCGCGGTCAGGACGGCACTGGCCGGAATCCGCGTCACGGAGGAACGCACGGATGCGCGCGACGAAGCGCGGGCTCGCATCGCAGCGCTGTCGCGACGAGAGCATGCCGTGCTCGAGGGCTTGCTTGCGGGCGGCACCAACAAAACCATCGCCCGCTCCATGGGCTTGAGCCCGCGGACGGTGGAGATCTATCGCGCCCGGGTCATGGAGGCGTTGGGCGCGCGCACCTTGCCGGAAGCGGTTCTCATCGCATCGGCCGCCGGCGTGCAGCCCGCCGACAAGCCTCACGAATAAGCTCGATGGCCCGGCTCGTATGGAGCGACCGGGCCACCGGTGGGCCGGCCGGTGACGAGCGGCGAATGCGAAAGGTACGCGGCTTCGAACTCCGCGAGCTCATACAGCCGTCGGGGTGCAAGGATCTGCAGATGACGCCTGTTCAGCGCGATCAGTCCATCCCGGCGTAGGAACTGGATCGAACGGTTGACGTGCACGCTCGACAGACCGAGAGCGTCCGCGAGATCGACCTGTGTCAGCGGCAGGTCGTAGTGGCCGTCCGATGCCTGCCCGATCGATCCGAGCCGCTCCATCAACTCGCACAGGAGATGCGCCATGCGCTCGATGCTCGAGCGCATGCCGAGACTGGCGATCCACTCGCGCGCCATCGCCTCCTCGACAAGCTTCGCGCGCTGCAGCGCGAGTGCCAGCCGGGGATGCTGCCCGAGCAGGTCGAGATACGTCGCACGCGGGATCTTGGCGACACGGCATTGGGTGAGGGTCTCGATGGCGTGGTCGAGCGGATAGGCGTGGACGGCACCGCGATCGCAGTGATCGCCGGGGAGGAGAAAGGAGACGATTTGGCGGCGGCCGGACATGCGCCGCTTGTGACGGCATGCGAACCCGTCGAGGATGACGAGCGCGTGGTCAGCGACGCATCCCTGATCGAGCAGCATCGTGTGCCGTTCCACCGGCCGGGCATAACCGATCAGCCCGTCGATCGCCGCCAGATCCTGCAGCGTGAGGGGGATGAGACCCGCGAGCCTGCTGGCGAAGGTGCAGGGGCCGCTGTCATGTTCCTCCTCGCGCGAATGCCGCGGCACACGAGCCGCCGGAGTTACGACGGGATCGAACGAGGTGATTTGGGCGAGGATATTCATCGGGCTTCCTTCGGAACGGCCGGCCCTACCCTCCCGCTGCCTCGGCGAAGGCACATCCGGCCACACCCTTAGGGCGTTTCCTATCCGTGTGCCGCGATGTCCGTGGGGCGGTAGGCCATCGCAAGGGCGAGCCGCGCGATGTGCGGGGACCATCGTGCGCGCAGTTCGAGGTAGGCGTCAGCAGCCGTCTCGTCCCGAACGACCGCGATGCCTCCTCTGGCGAGCCGGGCGGCCGACCTCTCCCAATCGGCACGCCACCGTCGACGCTCGACGCTGCTTGTCGGGATCGCCTCGGGGAGATCGCTTGCAAGAAAGGCTGTCTCGAGCGTGACGACCAGCATCCGGGCGACCCGCCACAGCGCCTCGACCGCCGCAGCCTCCTTCAGCCAAGATGCGTTCTCGTCCGCGAGCGTGCTCCGGATCAACGATACCGCGTCCAGCACGAGATGGGCCCGGGCCGAGACCGAGTAGTACGGCTGCCGGAACCGGAAGTAGAACAGCACCGGATAGAAGTGGTGCGCCTCCTTCATGGCGCCCATCGCCCCGCCGAGCGCCACGAGATGGCTGTAGCCGGCGCTGATCTGCCCGCACGGCCCGAGCCGCGCCAGCATCTCGCCCGCGTCGGACGTCTCCCCCGACAGGAGGTGAAGCTGCAGCCCGAGCGCGTTGCGTTCTCGAAGGGCACCGTAGACCTGCATGACGTAAGTCAGGACCAGCGAGGTCACCGACATCCCGACCAGGGAATTCGCCAGATAGACGAGGCGATAGGCGTCGGTCGTCGGCCGGAAGTCGCTGGCGCCGACGATCGCGATGCTGCTGCCCCCCGCATAGAGCGCGGCGACGAGGTTGGTCGGCGTCGGGCCGCTGCTCGCCTGGACTCCAGTGCCGAGCCCAGGGTGGATGATGAGGCCCGCACCGAGGGTCAGGCCGCCGGCCCAGAGCAGGACGTAGAGCACGAGGATGGTCGGCCCACAGAAGGACAGCACGATGCCGCGTTGCGGGCCGGCCGCCTCCGCGACGCGGCGCAGGACGCGCCACGCGAGATGCGCGGCCCGCTCGGCGAGCAGCCCGGTGCCGATGCGGGCGTAGAGAACGGTGAGGAAGACATCGAGGAGGACGATCCCCATCACGACGGCGCCGGCCGTGCCTTCGAGGACGGGGAGCATGCGCGAACCTTTCGGGCCGCCCTGCGTGGCGAGGACGCCGTTCCCATCGCGAACCGGGGGCTGCCGGCGTCGTTCCGCGGATACGTCCTTAGGACGATGCCTATCGCGGCTGCGTCGGCGCCCGGAGATCGGGGCTCGGGCTTGCGGGTGCCCCCTGCCGAGGGCCGGACGGGGCGTCCCGCCGATAGTGTCTGTCGACGGCGGTCCAGAAGGCGATCTTCAGCTCGGGACACCGCCGCTCGAGCACACCCTCGATGGCCGCCCGAGCCTCGCGTGCGCAGGCATCCGTGTCGGCTTGGAAATGCCCGTCGCTCACGTCGATCCTCCGCGTCGAGGGCGGCGGGGCCACCCCTGCAGCCGGCAGTGTGACGTGCCTCGCCTCGCAGGACGATCCGGGCACTCCCTTAGGGACCTTTCGGACACGGCCCTCGCGTGCCCCGCCGTCGTACCCCTCCATCCCGAGAAACCTGCCAGCATCGGAGGTTCCCTAGGGGATCGTCCGCAGGAACGGGGCGTGGCCGCCCTGGTTCGTCCCTACGTCCATGAAAGGAGGTTCATCATGGTGCTGAAGCATCTCTTTCTCACGACGACTGTCCTCGCCGCCGTGGCGGGCGGCCATGCTCAGGCTCAACAATCCGCGGTCAGCAACCAGCGCGTGGCCCAGGACCAGCAGGATGGTCAGGGCACGCAGATCTACGTCAGCTCGGCGGGCGTGCGGCAGGTCCAGCAGGCGTTGACCCAGAAGGGCTACAGCACGGGCACCGTGGATGGCCGTTGGAACCCGCAGACCGCCTCGGCGGCGCGAAGCTTCCAGCAGGCGCAGAACATGGAGCCGACCGGGTCCCTTACCATCCCGCTCGTCTATGGTCTCGGCCTGGAGCAGGACATCATCCTCGGCAACGCCGGTGGACGCAACGGCCAGGGCGGCGGCCAGGCCGGCGACCAGGGAACCAAGCAGGTCGACAATCAGCGCATCGTGGTCGAGCGCGCCGACAGCCGCGGGACGCCGCTCCATGTCAGCCCGGCCGGCGTCAGGCAGATCCAGCAGGCGCTGAACCAGCAGGGCTGGAACACCGGGCAGGTGGACGGCCGATGGGGGCCGGCGACCGTGCAGGCCGCGCGCAGCTACCAGCAGTCGCAGGGGCTGGAGCCGACGGGACGGCTCGAAGTCGGCCTGATCGCCGCCCTCGGCCTGACCGACCCGATCTTCTCGGCCGAGCATCTGGGTGGCGATCCGGCCGAGCATGCCGCCGGGCGGATCGAGGCTGACGTGCAGAGCCACCACCGTGCCGCGGTTGCCGGCGGCGCGGAAGCGCACCGACACGTCCCGGATCAGGGCA
>NZ_VRUV01000039.1:0-18258 GCF_008039455.1 Methylobacterium sp. WL116 | reverse complement strand
GCGATCCGGCCGCGGTCGCCGCCGGCGACCCGCCCGAGGTCGACGAGACGGTCTACGTCGCCAGCACGGCCCGCATCCGCGGCCGCGTCGGGCTCGGCGCCGGATCGAGCGTGCTGTTCTCGTGCGACCTCCATGCCGAGGTCGGGCCGATCGTGGTCGGCGCCGACACCAACATCCAGGACAACACGGTGATCCGCACCCGAGGGGAGGGCGTCGTCATCGGCCGCGACACCACGATCGGCCACAACGTCCGCATTGGCGACAGCCGCATCGGCGCCCGCTCGCTGATCGGCATCGGCGCGACGGTCGCGCCCGGCACGGTGATCGCCGACGACGTCATGCTCGCCGCAGGGGCCACCACCGATCCCGGCCAGCTGCTCGAGGGCGGCTATCTCTGGGGCGGCCGCCCAGCCCGCATCCTCGGCCCGCTCGATGCCGACAAGCGCGCGATGATGGTGCGCATCGTCGAGGGCTACTGCGAGCACGGGCGCGAGTACCGCAAGGCCGAGGCCGGGCAGGGGTGAGCTTGCGTCGCGCGCGTCGCGATAATTGAAGACGCGCCATGGTCTTCGAGAGGGCCCTGACGCGTCCGCGCGTGCCGGTTCGAGCGTCGAGAAGCCCCAGGCCCACCACGCCTACGATAATCGCACATCACAAACGGTCGCTGATGAGCGCGCCTTCCCTCCCCCCTCTGCGGGGGAGGGTGGGCCTCGCGTCAGCGAGGGTCGGGAGAGGGGAGCGCCTTATCCGGACAGCGCGCTCCCCTCTCCCGACCCGCTGCGCGGGCCATCCTCCCCCGCAGAGGGGGGGAGGGGAGACACGTGTCATTTCTTCGCTACGTCAGCCTGGACGGAAAAGGTGCCCGCATCTCGTTCGTTCGCTCGCGTCGGTGAATGACGACGCGACCAGCCGCCATCGAAGCCGCGTCAATCCTCCAGCCCGATCAGCTGGAAGCTGGTGTGCAGGTCGTTGGACATCGGCACGTTCAGCCGCTCGCCGTTCGGCAGGCGCTTGAGGAACCAGCGCTCGTAGGTCCAGCGCAGCTCGCGGCTTTCAGCCAGCCGCGCGAAGGTCGCGGCGACGGCGCCCGCCAGCTCCGGGTCGTCCTTGCGGAACATGATGCCGTAGGGCTCGAACGACAGCTTGTCCGGCAGCACCGTGTACTTCGCGCCGTCGGCGGAATCGTTGGCGATCAGGCCGTAGAGCAGGATGTCGTCGGTGGCGAAGGCGTCGGCGCGGCCGTCCTTGACCATGGCGTAGGATTCCGCGTGGTCCTTTCCGCTCAGGATCTCGGCCTGCAGCTTGAGCTTGGCGAGGATGTCGCGGACGGCGGCCTCGTTGGTGGTGCCGGCGGTGACCACGACCTTCTTGCCGCCGAGGTCGCGATAGGACGCGATCGGCGAGGCCCGGGCCACGAGGAGCTTCGTCGCGCTGATGAAGGTCACCGGCGAGAACGCGACCGTGCGGCGGCGCTCGGCGTTGGCGGTGGTGGAGCCGCATTCGAGATCGACCTTGCCGCCGGACACCGCCGCGAACCGCGTCTCGGAGGTCACCGGCTCGTAGCGCACCTTCAGGTCGGTCCGTCCGGTCTCGCGGCCGATCTCGTCGACGATCTCGCCGCAGAGGTCGATCGCGTAGCCGATCGGGCGCGGGCTGCCGTCGGCCTGCTTGCCCTCGACGAAGGAGAACGGGACCGAGCTGGTGCGATAGCCGATCACCACCTCGCCCTTCGCGGCGATGGTCTTCAGGGAGCCGGTGAGAACGTCGACCGCGCCCGCAGGCCCCGCGATCGCCAGCAGCCCCGCCGCCAACGCCGCCGTCACCGTGCCTGACGCCATCGCGAAACTCCTGATCCGGGCAGCGGGAAAGGATCGGGACCGGCGGCCGGCCCCGGATCGGACGACCGCCTACTCGGCCGCCGCCACGGCGCCGACGTGGTCGAGGCGCTGGTCGCTCGTCGAGAGCTGCCCCTCCCACTTGGCGACGGCCACGGTGGCGATGCTGTTGCCGAGCACGTTGGTGGCCGAGCGGCCCATGTCGAGGAACTGGTCGATGCCGATGATCAGCAGCAGCCCGGCTTCGGGGATGTTGAACTGCGTCAGCGTCGCCGAGATCACCACGAGCGAGGCGCGCGGCACGCCGGCCATGCCCTTCGAGGTCACCATCAGCAGGAACAGCATCGTCAGCTGCTGACCCCAGGTGAGGGGGATGTTGTAAGCCTGTGCGATGAACATCACCGCGAAGGTGCAGTACATCATCGAGCCGTCGAGGTTGAACGAGTAGCCCATCGGCAGCACGAACGAGGTGATGCGGTTGGGCACGCCGAACTGCTCGAGGTTGGTCAGCATCTTCGGGTAGGCCGCCTCGCTCGACGCGGTCGAGAAGGCGAGCACGAACGGCTCCTTGATCAGGTTGAACAGCCGCTTGATCCCGGCTCCGCCGAGCAGCAGGAAGCCGACGCCCATGAGCGCGCCCCAGAGCACGCCCAGCCCGATGTAGAACTCGACCAGGAACTTGCCGTAGGTCACCAGCACGCCGATGCCCTGCGTGGTGATCGTCGCCGCGATCGCCGCGAACACCGCCACGGGGGCGAACAGCATCACGTAGCCGGTGACCTTGAGCATCACGTCGGCGAGGCCCTCGATACCCTTGGCCAGGAACGCGCCCTTCTCGCCGAGCGCGGCGAGCGCCACGCCGAAGAAGATCGAGAACACGACGATCTGCAGGATCTCGTTGTTGGCCATCGCCTCGACCGCGCTCTTGGGCACGAGGTGGGTGACGAACTCCTTCAGCGACAGCGAGGCCGCCTTGAGGCCGGTGCCGGCGCCGACGTCGGGCAGCGGCAGGTTCAGGTTGTGGCCGGGCTGCATGATGTTGACGAGCACGAGGCCGAGCATCAGCGAGCAGAACGAGGCGCCGACGAACCACAGCAGCGCCTTGCCGCCGACGCGGCCGACGCTGGCGGTGTCGCCGAGATGGGCGATGCCGACGACGAGGGTCGAGAACACGAGCGGGGCGATGATCATCTTGATCAGCCGCAGGAAGATGTCGCTGATCAGCGCGATGTAGCCGGCGATCTCCTTGGAGGTCTGCGGGTCCGGCCAAGTGATGCTGCACAGGTATCCGACGACGATGCCGAGCAGCATCCCGACGAAGATCAAGGTGGTCAGCCGCGAACCTGTCATCGGGAACTCCTGGGCGAAAGCGAGCCAGCACGAGACTTCGCGTTAACGAATGTGAAGCAGGAAGCGCGCCATGCGCAAGCGGCCAGGACGGTTTAATCCGTGGGTCCGCGACTTTTGTTTTTCGCGGGGATTGGATTTTCCGGCGTGGCGTTTTCGTCGCGCCGAGGGCTATGCTCCGGCACGGGCGCGGCCGGTTGCGGTTGAGGGGCGTCGCACGGTGTGGCGGCGGCGCCGCTCGTGCGGTACGGGACTTGCGCGTCCGGGATCTGCCGGTTCGGGACTTGCCCTGCCCGGCCTTGCCCCATACGCCATGCGCCGCCGGCCGCGGGCGAGAGAGACGGACACGCGATGGATGTCTTCGTACAGCAGTTGATCAACGGGCTGACGCTCGGGTCGATCTACGGCCTGATCGCGATCGGCTACACGATGGTGTTCGGCATCATCGGCATGGTCAACTTCGCGCACGGCGACGTCTTCATGGTGTCGAGCTTCATCGCGCTGATCGGCTTCCTGATCCTCACCGCCTGGCTCGGCGTCGCCTCGATCGCCCTGGCCTTCCTGATCGTGCTCGTCGTCTCGATGGTGCTGACCGCGCTCTGGGGCTGGGCGATCGAGCGGGTCGCCTACCGGCCGTTGCGCGGGTCGTTCCGGCTGGCGCCGCTGATCTCGGCGATCGGGGTCTCGATCTTCCTCTCGAACTTCGTCCAGGTGACGCAGGGCGCGCGCAACAAGCCGCTGCCGCCGATGCTCTCGGGCGGGATCACCCTGTTCGAGACCGACGGGTTCCAGGTGTTCCTGTCCTACAAGCAGTGCCTGATCATGGCGGTGACCGCGGTGCTGCTCACCGGCTTCTGGTACCTCGTCCAGCGCACGCCCTTCGGCCGGGCGCAGCGCGCCTGCGAGCAGGACCGCAAGATGGCGGCGCTGCTGGGCATCGACGTCGACCGCACGATCTCGCTGACCTTCGTGCTCGGCGCCGCGCTCGCGGCCGTCGCGGGCGTGCTCTACCTGATGTATTACGGCGTGGTCTCCTTCTCCGACGGCTTCGTGCCCGGCGTGAAGGCCTTCACTGCCGCGGTGCTGGGCGGCATCGGCTCGCTGCCGGGCGCTGTGCTGGGCGGCCTGATCATCGGGTTGATCGAGACGTTCTGGTCGGCCTATTTCTCGATCGAGTACAAGGACGTGGCCGCGTTCTCGATTCTCGCGGTGGTGCTCATCTTCATGCCGTCGGGGATTCTCGGCCGCGCCGAGGTCGAGAAGGTCTGATGGCCGCTGCCACCCGCGGGGCCGACGGCCTCACCGGCATCCTGAAGGATGCCGCCATCTACGCGCTCGGAGCCTTCGCGCTCTGCGTGCCCGTGGTCAGCTTCCGGACCGATGCCGGCCCCACCGGCGGGCTCGAGCTGACGCCGCGCTGGGTTCTCGTCGCCGCGCTCTGCGCCGCGATCTTCCTGGCCCGCCTCGCGCAGCGATTGGTCCTGATGCGCCGCGACGCCCGCCGCGCGCTCAGGCCGTCGCGGTCCCAGGCGACGGAAGCCGTCGCCGGCATGCCGAATGCCGGGCAGCGGGTCTCGATGCTGGCCCTGTGGCTGTTCATCGGCGTGGCGCTGACGCTGCCCGTCGTCGCCGCGCTCGCGAGCGGCAGCCTCGGGGAGGGACGCTACTGGATCGACCTCGGCATCCTGATCCTCACCTATGTGATGCTCGGCTGGGGCCTCAACATCGTCGTCGGCCTCGCCGGCCTGCTCGATCTCGGCTACGTCGCCTTCTACGCGGTCGGCGCCTACTCCTACGCGCTGCTCTCCACCACCTTCGGCCTGTCGTTCTGGATCTGCCTGCCGCTCGCGGGCCTGTTCGCCGCCCTGTGGGGCATGCTGCTCGGCTTCCCCGTGCTGCGCCTGCGCGGCGACTACCTCGCCATCGTGACGCTGGCCTTCGGCGAGATCATCCGCCTCGTCCTGATCAACTGGGTCGACGTCACCGGTGGCGGCGCCGGCATCTCGTCGATCCCGCGCGCGACCTTCTTCGGCATCCCCTTCACCGCGGGCGAGGACGGGTTCGCCGCCCGCTTCGGGCTGACCTTCGACTCGATGCACCGGGTCGTGTTCCTGTACTACCTCATCCTCGCGCTCGCCCTGATCACCAACGTCGTGACGCTGCGGCTGCGACGGCTGCCGATCGGCCGCGCCTGGGAGGCCCTGCGCGAGGACGAGATCGCCTGCCGCTCGCTCGGCATCAACACCACCACGACGAAGCTGACGGCCTTCGCCCTCGGCGCCGCCTTCGGCGGTTTCGCCGGCTCGTTCTTCGCCGTGCGCCAGGGGTTCATCTCCCCGGAGAGCTTCAACTTCCTGGAGAGCGCGATCATCCTGGCGATCGTGGTGCTCGGCGGCATGGGCAGCCAGGTCGGCGTCGCCATCGCCGCGGTGGCGATGGTCGGCGGCCCCGAGATGCTGCGAAACCTCGGCTTCCTGAAGTCCATCTTCGGCCAGGGCTTCGACCCGAACGAGTACCGCCTGCTGCTGTTCGGCCTCGCCATGGTGGCGATGATGGTCTGGCGTCCGCGCGGGCTGATCTCGGAGCGAACGCCCTCGGTGGCGCTGGGCGAGCGCCGCGCGATCTCGGGCGCGCATGTCAGCGAGGGCCACGGCTGATGACCGAGCCGACCACCCGCGCCGACGCCGTGCTGACCGTCGACCACCTGACCATGCGCTTCGGCGGGCTGACGGCCGTCGGCGACCTGTCGTTCCAGGCCCATCGCGGCGACATCACCGCGCTGATCGGGCCGAACGGCGCCGGCAAGACCACCGTCTTCAACTGCATCACCGGCTTCTACAAGCCGACCGAGGGGATGCTGACGCTCGCCCATGCCGACGGCTCGAAGCATCTGCTGGAGCGCCTGCCGAACCATGCCGTGAACCGGATCGGCCGGGTCGCGCGCACCTTCCAGAACATCCGCCTGTTCCAGGGGATGACGGTGCTGGAGAACCTTCTCGTCGCCCAGCACGCGCCGCTGATGCGGGCGTCGGGCATGACCGTGCTCGGGCTGCTCGGCCTGCCGGTCTACCGCCGGGCCGAGGCCGCGGCGATCGAGCGGGCGAAGGAGTGGCTCGTCCGCATCGGCCTGATCGAGCGGGCCGATGACCCCGCCGGCGATCTGCCCTACGGCGCCCAGCGCCGGCTCGAGATCGCCCGCGCGATGTGCACCGAGCCGGTGCTGCTCTGCCTCGACGAGCCGGCCGCCGGCCTCAACCCGCGCGAATCGGGCGAGCTCAACGCGCTGCTGCGCCACATCCGCGACGCGCACGACACCTCCGTGCTGCTGATCGAGCACGACATGTCCGTGGTGATGGAGATCTCCGACCACGTCGTCGTGCTCGATTACGGCGTGAAGATCGCCGACGGCACCCCCGGCGAGGTCCGGGCCGACCCGCGCGTCATCGCCGCCTATCTCGGCGTCGAGGACGAGGAGGTCGAGGCCGTCGAGGCGGAGGTCGGCCTCACCGTCACCCATCTGGAGGTCGAGGCTTGAGCGTCGCCGGGATCAACGTGCTCGTGGAGGAGACCAGGGCGCTCGCGGCCGGGAAGGCTCCGGCCAAGACCCTGCTCGCGGTGCGCGGCGTCTCGACCTACTACGGCAGCGTCGCGGCTTTGCGCGGCGTCGATCTCGACGTCACCGAGGGCGAGATCGTTACGCTGATCGGCGCCAACGGCGCCGGCAAGTCGACCCTGATGATGACGATCTTCGGGGCGCCGCAGGCGCGCGAAGGCACCATCACCTACGACGGGCGCGACATCACCCGCCTGCCGACCCACGAGATCGCGCGGCTCGCGATTGCGCAGTCGCCGGAGGGCCGCCGGGTCTTCCCGCGCATGAGCGTGCACGAGAACCTGCAGATGGGCGCCGCGCTCCACGACGGGCGGTACTTCGCCCAGGACCTGGAGCGCGTCTGCGCCCTGTTCCCCCGCCTGAAGGAGCGCCTGACCCAGCGCGCCGGCACCATGTCCGGCGGCGAGCAGCAGATGCTGGCCATCGCCCGCGCGCTGATGAGCCGGCCGCGCCTCCTGCTGCTCGACGAGCCCTCGCTCGGGCTTGCGCCGCTGGTGGTGAAGGGCATCTTCGACGCGGTGCGCGACCTGAACCGGCGCGACGGCATGACGATCTTCCTCGTGGAGCAGAACGCCTACCACGCGCTGAAGCTGGCGCATCGCGGCTACGTGCTGGTCAACGGGCGCATCACCATGAGCGGCACCGGCCGGGCGCTGCTCGCCGACCCCGCGATCAAGGCCGCCTATCTCGAGGGCGGCCACGGCGCCCCGGTGGAGGTCTGACGCGATGCAGGGCCTGATCTACGAAGAGGAGTCGATCGGCCTCTTCCTCCTCGTCACCGTCGCGATGGGCGGCTGGGCCGGGTGGATGGCCGCCCGCGGCCTGGCCAAGGCATGGCGCCCGTTCTGGCAGATCGTGCCGGCGCTCCTCGCGGTGGCGGCGGCGGTGCGATTCATCCACTTCGCGCTATTCGGCGGCACGCTTTTGTCAGCCCAATACTATGCGGTCGACGCCATCGTCGTCATGATCGTCGGCGCGGCGGGCTACCGCCGGACGCGGACGCGGCAGATGACGACCCAGTATCGCTGGCTCTACGAGCGGACTTCGCCGCTGACGTGGCGGACACGCGAGCCGGCGGCCGGCGGGCCGTGATGGCATTCGGCGCGCGCGCGTGCCGAGCGCACGATTCTTGCCCGGCGCCGACGGTCCGAATTCAGATCACAACCAAGGGGATTTGAGATGAGAGCGTTACTACTGGCGGGCCTCGGGCTCGGTGCCATGCTCGCGGCGGCCCAGGCGGCCGAAATCAAGCTCGGCATCGCCGCGCCGATCACCGGCAACAGCGCCGCGATCGGCACGCAGCTCAAGAACGGCGCCACCCAGGCCGTCGAGGACCTGAACAAGTCCGGGGCGGTGAAGGGCACGACGTTCTCGGTCCTGGTCGGCGACGACGCGTCCGATCCGAAGCAGGGCGTCTCGGTCGCCAACAAGTTCGCCTCCGACGGCGTGAAGGTGGTGGTCGGCGACTACAATTCCGGCGTCTCGATCCCGGCCTCCGACGTCTACCAGGACGCCGGCATCATCCAGGTCACGCCGGCCTCGACGGCGGTGAAGTTCACCGAGCGCGGCCTCTGGAACGTGTTCCGCACCTGCGGTCGCGACGACCAGCAGGGCGCGGTCGCTGGCGAGTATCTCGCGACGCACTTCAAGGGCAAGAAGATCGCCTTCGTCCACGACAAGACCCCCTACGGCAAGGGCCTCGCCGACGAGACCCTGAAGGCGCTGAAGGCCAAGGGCGGCAAGGACGCGATCTACGAGGGCATCAACCCGGGCGAGAAGGACTATTCGGCGCTCGTGTCGAAGCTGAAATCCGCCAAGATCGACGTGGTCTACTTCGGCGGCTACTACACCGAAGCCGGCCTGATCCTGCGCCAGATGAGCGACCAGGGCCTGAAGGCGCCGCTGATGGGCGGCGACGGCCTCGTCGACAAGGAGCTGGTGGCGATCGCCGGGCCGGCGGCGGAGGGCACGCTGACGACGTTCCCGCCGGACGCGCGCAAGAACCCCAACGCCAAGGACGCGCTCGCCGGCTTCAAGGCGAAGGGCATCGATCCGGAGGGCTACACCCTCTACTCGTACGCCGCGGTCCAGGTGCTGGCCAAGGCCATGTCCGAGACCGGGTCGACCGACGGCAAGAAGCTCGCGGACTGGCTGCACCAGGGCAAGCCGGTCGACACCGTCGTCGGCCCGATCGCCTACGACAAGAAGGGCGACATCACGAAGCCCGACTACGTGATGTACCAGTGGAAGAAGAACGCGGCCGGCAACATCGATTACGCCGGCAACGAGCTGACCAAGTAGCGCGTCCTCGCGTCGCCGCGTCCGAGCCGTCCCGCACCGCGCGGGGCGGCTCTTTCATGCCCACGCGGCGAGACAGATTGGCGGCTTTCCAGGCATAATCGTCGCCGAACCCCGGATTCCCGGTGCGCCCGCTCACGAAACGTGCACACTGCACCCTGCATGGGCGAAAATGCCCGGCTCCGAGGTTCGGATCGACAACCGGGTGGAACCTGTGAACGCCGACGCGCGACGGCCTCGCTCCATGCGGGCAGACCGCTTACGGACGAAGACCGAAATTGGTCCCGGTCCCGCGACGGTGCGGGACGACCCGGTCCCGATGCTCGCGAGAGTTGTCCCCACCATATCGGCCAAGCTTGCTTCGCCCGCCCCCGTTCCGGCACCATCATTGCAGAGGCACGGCCAGCGCCGGCCGCTTTCTGCGCGTCCGCCACACGCCGCCATGTTCGTGCGGCTCGTTTCGGGAGTTTCGTTTTGACGCAATCCAAGTTCGATCGTCGCGGGATCGTGGCCGCCCTCGCGCTCGGCGCGGCCGTGGTCTCCGCCGGCGCGCAGGCCCAGGAGCTGACCGGCACGCTGAAGAAGGTGAAGGACACTAACGCCCTCACCATCGGCTACCGTGATTCCTCGGTTCCGTTCTCCTACCTCGACGGCGACCAGAAGCCGGTCGGCTACGCGATGGACATCTGCCTCAAGATCGCCGAGGCGGTGAAGAAGGAGCTCAAGCTCCCGGGCATGGAGGTGAAGCTCAACCCGGTCACCTCCGCGACCCGCATCCCGCTGATCGCCAACGGCACGATCGATCTCGAGTGCGGGTCGACGACGAACAACGCCGACCGCCAGAAGCAGGCGGCATTCACCAACACCCACTTCCTGACGGCGACGCGCTACGTCTCGAAGAAGGACGCCAAGCTGCACACGATCGACGACCTCAAGGGCAAGACCGTGGTCTCGACCTCGGGCACGACGAACATCAAGCAGATCAACGAGGCCAACACCGCCAAGAGCATGGGCCTGACGATCCTGCCCGCCAAGGACCACGCCGAGGCGTTCCTGATGGTCGAGACCGGCCGTGCCGTCGCCTTCGTGATGGACGACGTGCTGCTCGCCTCGCTGGTCGCCGGCTCCAAGACCCCCGACGCCTACGAGATCTCGACGGAAGCCCTGTCGAAGCCCGAGCCCTACGGCATCATGCTGCGCAAGGACGACGCGCCGTTCAAGGCGGTGGCGGATGCCGCGACGAAGGCTTTGTACGAGAGCCCCGAGGGCAAGGCGCTCTACAGCAAGTGGTTCGAGAAGCCGATCCCGCCGCGCAACATCAACCTCAAGCTTCCGATGAGCGAGGCGATGGCCAAGCAGTTCAAGAGCCCGAGCGACAGCGCCGACCCGGCCGCCTACTGAGCCTGAGCCGGCGGATCCCGGGCGGCACTGCCGCCCGGGATCCGCGACACGGATCGAACGAACGAGAACGGTGAAGCGCGGGCGATGAACTACAACTGGAATTGGGGCATCTTCTTCGAACAATCGCCCGAAGGCACCGGCACCTACGCCGACATGCTGCTCTCGGGCCTGGTCTGGACGATCGCGACCGCGCTCTGCTCCTGGATCATCGCCTTCTTTCTCGGCTCGCTGATCGGCGTGATGCGGACGCTGCCCTCCAAGGGCGCCAATGCCGTCGGCACGGCCTATGTCGAGCTGTTCCGCAACATCCCGCTGCTGGTGCAGATGTTCCTGTGGTACTTCGTGCTTCCGGAGGTGCTGCCGCAGGCGTGGGGCAACGCGCTGAAGCAGCTGCCGAACGCGCCGTTCTACACCGGCGTCGTCTGCCTCGGTTTCTTCACCGCCTCCCGCGTCGCCGAGCAAGTCCGCGCCGGTATCCAATCGCTGCCCCGGGGCCAGCGCCTCGCCGGCACGGCGATGGGCTTCACGGTCTACCAGACCTATCGCTACGTGCTGCTGCCGAACGCCTACCGGATCATCCTGCCGCCGATGACCTCGGAGTTCCTGAACAACCTCAAGAACACCTCCGTCGCCCTCACCATCGGCCTGCTCGAGCTGACGGCCCGCGCGCGCTCGATGCAGGAATTCTCGTTCCAGGTTTTCGAGGCGTTCACGGCGGCGACCATCCTGTACGTCCTCATCAACCTCGTCGTCATCCTGCTCGCGTCCCTCCTGGAGCGCAGCGTGGCGGTTCCCGGGCAGCGCTGATGTTCTCGAACTTCGATTTCGGCGTCGTCTTCGGATCGCTGCCCTACCTGTTCGGTCAGGGCATGGTCTTCACCGTCACCCTGACCGCGCTCGCCGCCGGCATGGGCGTCATCCTCGGGACCCTGCTGGCGATGGCGCGCCTTTCGGGCGTGCCCGGCCTCAAGCACGTGGCCAAGGTCTATGTCGAGCTGATGCGCTCCCTGCCGCTCGTGCTGGTGATCTTCTGGTTCTACTTTCTGGTCCCCTATATCGGCGCCTACCTCACCGGCGCCTCGCGCCCGATCCAGGTCGGCGCC
The DNA here is from genome assembly GCF_008039455.1 of Methylobacterium sp. WL116. Lineage (NCBI taxonomy): Bacteria > Pseudomonadati > Pseudomonadota > Alphaproteobacteria > Hyphomicrobiales > Methylobacteriaceae > Methylobacterium > Methylobacterium sp. WL116. The sequence goes on along the minus strand of NZ_VRUV01000039.1, from coordinate 6,661 downwards.
TTCTCCTCCGCGCTGATCACCTTCACGCTGTTCGAGGCGGCGTACTTCTCCGAGATCATGCGCGCTGGCATCCAGTCGATCCCGAAGGGGCAGACCGGGGCGGCCTACGCGCTGGGCATGACCTACGCGCAGACGATGATCACCGTCGTGCTGCCGCAGGCCTTCCGCAACATGCTGCCGCTGCTTCTGACGCAGACGATCGTCCTCTTCCAGGACACCTCGCTGGTCTACGTGCTGTCGCTGACCGACTTCCTGGGGGCGGCCTCGAAGGTGGCCCAGCGCGACGGGCGCCTGGTCGAGATGTACCTGTTCGCCGCGGTCGTCTACTTCGCCGTGTGCTTCTCGGCCTCGTTCCTGGTACGCCGGCTGCAGCGCCGCGTCGCCATCATCCGCTGATCGCCGTACAAGGACCGCGTTATGACCTCGACGCCGATGCCGGCCCCCACCGCCAAGACCCCCGTCGCTCCCGGCTCCGTCGCGCCGACGGATGCCGGCCTGCAGTCCGGCCCGCTGTCGAGCCCGCCGCCGAAGCTCGCGACCGGCGCGCCGATGATCGCCATCGACAACGTCAGCAAGTGGTACGGCGACTTTCAGGTGCTGACGAACTGCACCACGCAGGTCGCCAAGGGCGAGGTCGTGGTGGTCTGCGGCCCCTCGGGCTCGGGCAAGTCGACCCTGATCAAGTGCGTCAACGCTCTGGAGCCGATCCAGAAGGGCCAGATCACGGTCAACGACACCAAGGTCGTCGACAAGGCCACCGACCTGCCGAAGCTCCGCTCCCGCGTGGGGATGGTGTTCCAGCACTTCGAGCTGTTTCCGCACCTCTCGATCACCGAGAATCTCACCGTCGCCCAGCGCAAGGTGCTGAAGCGCCCGGCCGAGGAGGCGAAGAAGAAGGGGCTCGACCTGCTCGCCCGCGTCGGCCTGTCGGCGCACGCCAACAAGTATCCCGGCCAGCTCTCCGGCGGTCAGCAGCAGCGCGTGGCGATCGCCCGCGCGCTGGCGATGAACCCGGTGGTGATGCTGTTCGACGAGCCGACCTCGGCGCTCGACCCCGAGATGGTCGGCGAGGTGCTCGACGTGATGGTCGAGCTCGCGAAGGAGGGCATGACCATGATGGTGGTGACCCACGAGATGGGCTTTGCCCGCAAGGTCGCCGACCGGGTCATCTTCATGGATCGCGGCGAGATCGTCGAGGACGCCCGCAAGGACGACTTTTTCGGCCAGCCGCGCAGCGAGCGCGCGCAGCAGTTCCTGTCGAAGATCCTGCAGCACTGAACCTCGCGCGCGACCCGGCGCGCCCCGTGAGCGCGCCGGGTCCGAGCGTCAGCGCTTGATCGCCACCGGCCCGTTCATGCCGGGCCAATCCGAGTAGCCGTTGGCACCGCCGCCGTACCAGTACGGCTTCGGCGCCTCGGCGAGAGGGGCGCCGGACGCCAGCCGTCCCACGAGGTCGGGATTGGCGATGAAGGGCCGGCCGAAGCTGAACAGGTCGGCGTGCCCATCCGCGAGCTCCTTCTCGGCCAGCTCCAGCGTGTACTGGTTGTTGCCGACATAGGCCCCCGAAAAGCGCTTCCGCAGGTCGAGAAAGTCGACGCTGTCGGGCACGTCGCGGGTCTGCTGGGTCACGCCCTCGATGGTGTGGATGTAGAGTAGGCCGAACTGCGACAGCGCATCGACGTAGGCGCCGAAGGTCGCGTGCGGATCGCTGTCGAGGGGCGTCTTGCCGGGCTCGGTCGTCGCCGGGGAGAGGCGGATGCCGACGCGGTGACCGCCGCCCCAGACGTCCGTGACCGCCTTCACCACCGCGAGCGGAAACCGCAGCCGGTTCTCGATCGATCCGCCATACGCGTCGGTGCGCGTGTTCGTCGAATCGCGGACGAACTGCTCGAGCAGATAGTTGTTGGCCGAGTGGATCTCGACGCCGTCGAACCCGGCGCGCTTCGCGTTCTCGGCGGCGCGTCGGTAATCCTCGACGATTCCCGGGATCTCGTCGGCCTCCAGGGCGCGCGGCGTCACGTGCGCCTTCATGCCCTCCTCGGTGAAGGCGGTGCCCTCCGGCCGGATCGCCGAGGCCGAGACCGGCGGCCGATGTTCCGGTTGCAGGTCGGGATGCGAGATCCGACCTGTGTGCCAGAGCTGCAGGAAGATGCGGCCGCCGTTGGCGTGCACCGTGCCGACGATCCGGCGCCAGGCCTCGACCTGCGCCTCCGACCAGATCCCCGGCGTGTAGGCGTAGCCGACGGCCTGCGGCGAGATGTTGGTCGCCTCCGAGATGATCAGCCCCGCGGTGGCGCGCTGGCCGTAATAATCGGCGGCGAAATCCGGCGGCACGCCGTCGGTCGAGGAACGGCTCCGGGTCAGCGGCGCCATCACGATGCGGTTGCTGAGGGTGAGGTCGCCGAGGGTGTAGGGCTGCAGCACGGGGCTGTCGGAGCGGGGCATGCCGGGTCCTTTGTCGCAGGCGGTCGCGCGGCTCACGGCGATGGACGGTCCGCCGGGCCGCGAGCGCGGGTGTCCGACAACGTGCCGCGCCGGCGGGAGTTCGCCGCAGCGCACCGGCGGGCGTCGGGCCCCGGCTACTTCCCGGTCCAGTCGTGCCCCGCCACCAGCGCCTCCACCGGCTTCCGCCACGTCGAGGGCTGGTCGTCGGAGCCGGAGCCGAGGGCGCATTGCACCATCACGCTGTCGCTCCAGCGGCCGTACTTGTAGCCGACCGCGGGCAGGTGGCCGACGCGGACGAAGCCGCAGGCCTCGTGCAGGCGCAGCGAAGCCGCGTTCTCGGAATCGATGTAGCCGATCATCTGACGGTAGCCGCCCGCGGCGCAGGCCTCGATCAGCGCCGGCAGCAGGCGTCGGCCGATCCCGGCATGCAGGTGCTCGGGATGCACGTAGATCGAGTGCTTGAGCGTGTAGCGGTAGGCCGGCCGCTTCCGGAACGGCACCGCGTAGGCGTAGCCCGCGACCTGACCGTTCCGGTCGGCGACGAGGTGGGGCAGGCGCTTCTTGCGCATGGTCTTGCGGCGGCGGCGCAGGTCGTCGGGGAGGAGGCGATCCTCCTCGAAGTCGCCGACGTCGCCGACGCCGCGGCGGATGTGGTGCTCGTAGATCGCCACCATCGCTGCGAGGTCCGCGTCCGACGACGGGCGGATGACGATGTCGGCGCAGGACGCGGCCGGCTCTGGGATCGCGAAGTCGCCCGCCGGGCCCGCGTCCTCCATCAGCGCGCCTCGCGCATGACGTAGGTGTGGAAGCGGATCTGCCCGTCCGGCTCGACCTGACGGTACACGCCCTGGATCTCGGCCTCGAAGCCGGGGAACAGGTTCGCGGAGCGCTCGAACATCTTGAAATAGTCCAGCATCGGCTTGGCCCGCTCATCGATCCGCTCGCCGGGCAGCACCGTGCCGATCCCGGGCGGGTAGACCAGAAGCAAGGTCGTCGCCACACGCCCCTCGGCTTCGGCAATCGGGACGAAATCGACGTTGTTGCGGGTCAGCATCTGCGCCGCAGCCTTGGGCGCCATCACCATCTCGGGCAGGTGCTCGGGCTGGAACTGCTTGCGCTGGAGCATCGAGGTGCCGTGCTCGCGGTGGAAGGCGTGGAAGTCGGCGCAGAGGTCGCGAAGCCGCACGCCGCGGTAGCGGTTCGGCCGCCGCCGCACGAACTCCGGCATCGCGTCCTCCAGGAGCACGTTGTCGTCGTGCAGGCGCTTGAAGGCGACGAGGCCCGAGATCAGCGTGCCGGCCTTCGAGGATTCGACGCCGGGGGTCAGCAGGAAGAGCAGCGAGTTCAGGTCGTTCTTCTCGGCGACGATGCGGTTCTCGCGCAGGTACTGCGCGACGATCGGGGCCGGAACGCCGTGGGCGGCGTATTCCCCGGTCGCCCGGTCGAAGCCCGGCGTCAGCACCGTCAGCTTGTTCGGGTCGGTCATCGCGTAGCCGGGCGAGGTTTCGGGCCCGACATGGGTGAAGCCGTGCCAGCGCGCGCCGGGGCGCAGCTCCCAGTGCTTCGGGTCCGAGGCGAGCACGTCCGTCGTCAGGCTCTCCCACGGCACGTTCACGCCGTCCGGGCCGGGGGTCACGTCGGGCACGAAGGCGTCGAAGAACCAGCGCCGGTTCGGATCGCCCTCCTTCTCCTCGAACTCGCGGCGGATGGCGCGGACCTTCTTGCGCCACTCGATCCCGAGACGGATCGTGTCGTCCCACAGGATCATGCCCGAGCGGCCCTTCATCATCTGCGCCCCGACGTCGAGCGAGGCGAAGATCGGGTAGAACGGCGAGGTCGAGGCGTGGACGAGGAAGCTTTCGTTGAGGCGGCGGTGCTCGACGCGCCGGGTCTGGCCGCGGATGTGCCCGTCCTTGGTGTGGATCTGCGAGGCTTGGCTGAAGCTCGCGAGCTGCTTGTGGGTCGATTGCGTGGCGATGATGCCCGGCGAGGTCTCGTCGAGCCCCTTCAGGCCCATGGCGAAGCGGCCGACGAAGAGCGGGTGGAACTTCATGAAGCCGGCCCAGGCCTCGTCGAACAGGATGTAATCGCACAGGTGCCCGATCCGATCGACGACGCCCTGCGCGTCGAGGATCGTGCCGTCGTAGGTGCACTGCTCGATCACCGCGACGCGGAACGGACGCTCGCGGCGCCACGCCTCCTTGTCCTCGACCAGCGGGTTGCGGCGGATCTTCTCGCGGATCGCGGTCTCGTCCAGGGCCTCGTGGTAGATCGGCCCGATCAGCCCGTAGGCGTTGCGGTCGGTCTCGAGGAAGATCGGGATGCCGCCAGCGAGCATCAGGGCGCCGTGATGGGCGGCCTTGTGGTTGTTGCGGTCGAACAGGACGAGGTCGCCCTCCGCGACCAGAGACCCGAGCACCACCTTGTTCGAGGCCGAGGTGCCGTTGAGGACGAAGTAGGTCTTCTCCGCCCCGAAGATCTGCGCCGCCTCCTTCTGCGCCTTCAGCGCCGGCCCCTCGTGGGTCAGGAGGTCGCCGAGGTCGAGGACCGAGTTGTCGAGGTCGTCGCGGAAGATCGCCTCGCCGAGGTGCTCGACGAAGATCCGCCCGATCGGCGAGCGGTTGTAGAAGATGCCGCCGTTGTGGCCCGGGCAGGTCCAGAGCTGGTTGCCCTTCTCGGCGTAGTCGACGAGCGCGCCGAAGAACGGCGTCTTCAGGGTCTCGGCGTACTGGGTCACGCGGGAGACGAGGCCGCGGGCGATGAATTCTGGCGTCTCCTCCGCCAGGAAGATGTAGCCGTCGATGAAGTCGAGCAGCTCGACCGGGATGTCCTCCAGGCGCTTGCGGCGCACGAGGATGACGATCGGCATCTCGAGGCCGCGCCGCCGCATCATGTCGATCAGCGAGGCCGCCTTGCCGTCGAGGCCGCGCTTGCCCCAGTCGACCACCATGCAGCCGATCGCCGCGTCGGTCTGCACGGCGATCGCCGCGTCCTCGACGCGCCGCGCCCGGATCACCTCGAAGCCGCGCCCCTCGACCGCGGTGACGATCTGCGCGACGCGGACGCCTTCGAGGTCGTCCGGATCGAAGGCCGGCGCGCACATCAGCACAGTGAAGCGGCGGTGAAAGTCCATGGAAAGCCTCTGGCCTGACGGGTCGGCGCCTGCCTGCGACGCCATCATGACGGTTGGATGACGGTGCGGGCGAACGGCGCGGGATCTTGCCGGGGCGGCGGCCGACCTTCGGTCCGCTCGGGTAATACGATCGGCCCGCCATGGCCATGACGACGATGCCTCGGGCCACCCGCTCGACCGCTCCGCGCATCGGCCGCGTCGCGCTCCGCCTCGCTTTCGCCCCAGCGCCTGCGGACAAGGTGGCCCGCGCTTAACGGATCCTTCACCACAGCGCCGCGAGCGTCCCAAACGCATGAAGCCGACAGCCGCGATCCTTCGTCCCGCACTGGCCGCCGCATGGCTGGCCTCCGCCGTCGCGCCCGCAGCGGCCCACCCGCACGTCTGGGTGACCGCGAAGGCCGAGATTGGGTACGCGGGCGGCAAGGTGGTCGCGGTACGCCACGTCTGGACCTTCGACGCCGCCTACACGGCCTTCGTCACCCAGGGGCTCGACGCGAACAAGGACGGCAAGCTGACGCCGGACGAGCTTCAGACCCTCGCCGCCGAGAACACCGGGAGTCTCGCCGAGTTCGGCTACTTCACCAAGCTGAAGGTCGGCGGCAAGGAGCAGGCCTTCGCCGACCCGGTCGAGCCGCGGATGGCGATGGAGGGCGACACCCTCACCCTGAGCTTCCGCCTGCCGCTGAAGACGCCGCCCGCGCAGGGGCGCGGCGTGCTCGCGCTCGAGGTCTACGACCCGACCTACTTCGTGTCCTTCGGCCTGTCCGAGGCGCCGGATGCAGCGACGCTCGTCGGCGCACCGAGCGGCTGCGCGGCGACGGTGACGCGGCCGAAGACCCCCGAGCCCAAGACGGCGGAGGCCGGCGCCCCCGGGATGAGCGAGGCGTTCTTCGAGGCGCTGACGGCCGCTTCCGGCTACGGGGTGCAGTTCGCGAACCGGATCCTCGTCGCATGTCCGTAGGCGCCACGCTCGCCGTCCAGCCCGCAAGCCGCGGGCCGCTGCGGCTGATGCTGGTCGCCGCCGCCGTCGCGGTCGCGGCCTGAAGGCTGCGCGAAAAGCTCGACTGGATCGCCAGGAGCCAG